>CANFJD010000265.1 GCA_947447315.1 Fimbriimonadaceae bacterium | reverse complement strand
GAGAAGGTTTTGTCTTTCTCTCGACTACGGGAATAGTGTGCGGTAGCTCCCTATCCATCTTCCAGCCGCTACTTCGGGGGCGTCTAAGCAAGGTGGCACGCCTGCCGCACCCGATATGCACCACGTAAAACTACTGGGTACATTGGTTTCGGTGCAAATACGATGACAAACGGTCTGACAGTTCTAAATCACCGTATTCTGCCGACCATGACGCCGCCAGCCCTGGGGTTACCAAGTCGGCGAAGTTCGGTCGGTTATAGCGAGCATAGTGCTCGGGAGAGAACCCAACCGCTAACAATTCGGTAACCACAATCGTCGCGGGATTCAAGATCCGAGTTGGACCGTACGCCATGTAGGTCAAATCTGATGAGAAGGAGAGCCAATCGGCAAGATCTCCAGTTTCCCATTGAATGGCAGAGCCCGGCGCATACCGAGCTTGTAGTTGTTTTCCGCGCTCAATGGCATCTGGCAGGTGATCAACGGCAATCACCCGCCATCCGTTTGCCGCCAACCATACGGCATCGCGCCCCTGACCACAACCAAGGTCAATCACCGTCCCAGGGTTTGATCGTGACGAGACAACGCGGGCTAAGATCGGATTTACCGTCCATAATCGCTTCCCTCCGTCTCCGGACTCGACGCGGGTGAGCTTGTAGTCCTGTTCCAACCAAGCAGGAGGCGATCCTACCACGGCGAGGGATGATCCTCGAGGTGGCAGCTCGTGACGGCGTTGCACCAAATCTGGCCACTCCTCCATCACCAACACGCGTGACTGGGGTAGCCGGTCGATCATTACCAGCCGAGGTCTTTACGTAGAGCTGCCGCAAGTACTGCTGCCATCTTAGTATGGGTTGTCACATTGGGGTGCCAATCGGATCCAATTCCGTCTTCCATGCGCTGTGGCTCAAAGTCAATCCGCTTTACACGAGGATCGGCAATTCGTACCACCATCCGATCGAGATACCCTTTAAGTGTGGAAAACGCATTGTTTCCGGGTGGATAAGAGTCCGTCATCATGCTTCCCGTTGCGCAATAGATGAATGCCTTGGGCGCTCGTGCCCGAAGCTTCGAAATGAAACTCGAATAGGCTGCAGTCCACGCCTTCTCCTCTGGATTTCCCTTTCCAAAGTCATTGGTTGCCAGATTGATCAAAATTGCTTGCGGAACATCACCGTTGAAATTCCATTTTTCAGTTGGTTCCGTGGGGATAGAAAGGTCGTAGATTTCTGGGATTGTGTTGTCAGGCGCCATCTTGCGCCCTGACCACGCATGGATCCACGTTTCAGCACCAATGGCGCGGCCCGCTATGCTGCCGTACGTCTGGTATGCATCCTCGGTGTCAGCGGAGAAGTGCTCGTTCTGATTCGCTCCCAGGTTTCCGTAACCGCAGCTAATGGAGTCGCCAATGATCTCGAGGTGTCGTTTCGGTAACTCTGGTTGCCCAAACTTAGCCGCGCGCAATCCTTTCCACGAAACTACTCCAACGAACGGCTCGGTCTTTTTGATTAGTCGAACTCGATGAAATCCCAACGACGGCAACGCAACGTTGAACGTTCCATCGCCTTTCACCGAAAAGGTTTGGGTCGGTTTTCCGTCGATTTCCACTTGCACAAAGTCGGTCCCCGTGCTCGCGAGCTTAACTTCAAGATTTGCTCCTCCCACCTTCACCTCAATTCCGGTGGCTGACCAAGAGGATCGTGCTACCCCGCTCGATTGATCCATCCGTCCGATGTAATGGATCTGGCTGGGCAGGGCATCGACCAAGGTCGTCGGAATCAACAGCAGTTCAAGCATCTCTTGTATCGTATCCCGTAAGGCCGTCGCCAATAGGATTGCTGAACGGACTTTCCGATCAATTTCGGAATCTATCACCGCCGCGTGACGTTCTACCCATTACTAGCGAATGCCCACCCCAGATCGACCCATATTCCATGATCCAGCGGGTTTACGCGCTCGTTGGTTACGCACAATTTCGCGGCTCGTACTTACGGTCATCAGCGTCGTAGCCGGATTCTTCTTGTTGAGTTTGGTTGCGATCCCCCAGTTGCCTCGCCTTACCCGCCTCTCCGGACAAGGGCACCTTCTGCCAATTCCGAACGGCAAACATAGATCGCAAAGTGCGTTGCTCGCTGAAATTCGCAGCGACGCTCGGCGCCGACCGAACCCTCAACCTACCACCGACGTCGTAGCGGGTTTTTACACTCCGTGGCAGGCAACTTCGTTGCCGTCGCTACGCGCAAATGCCCATCGTCTCACGCATGTGATGCCGCAATGGCTTCATGTGAAACCGGATGGAACGTTTGATGATGCAGATTCAGACGCTAGCTCGATCCCTAACAATCGGGACATCTATCAGATTGCCCGGATGCATCAGCTCAAGATCTATCCGATTTTGGACAACTCTAATGAGGGGAAATTCTTCCCGGATCAAGTTGCCGCGCTTTTTCGATCTCCCGCTGCGCAGAAGCGGCTTGCAAAGGGGCTCGCCAAATGGTTAACCGACCATAGTTGCGACGGAATTAACCTCGATTTCGAAGATTTAGCCAGCGAAGACAGTCAGCATCTCACCGCATTTGTTCGTATTCTCAATTCGGAATTTGAGCCTAGAGGATTGAAGGTATCCGTGGATATTCAGCCGGAGGACGATGATATTCCGGTATCCGACCTGGCGAGAGAAGTAGATTTTCTCATTGCGATGGTCTACGACCAACACAGCGAGGGCACCGCAGCTGGCCCCATCGCCCCGATCAATTGGTCGGACAAGTTGCTTGATAAGCTAGTCAGAAAGGTCCCCCCGCAAAAGATCGTGCTGGGATTGGGTAACTACGCCTACGACTGGACCCCCGGCGCGCCGACCGAATCCCTCAGCTATGGAGAGGCGATGGCGCAGGCAAACGGTTACCGCGAACCCGAAGATTCCATTCCCGACATCATCGATTTCGATCCCGACAGCCTTAACTCTTGGTTCCGGTATGACGATGAGAAGAATCGTCCCCACGTGGTTTGGATGTTGGATGCTGCCAGTGCCTATAACCAGTGGCTCACCGGTCGAAACCTGGGCCTTCGCGGAGCCGCTCTCTGGGCGTTAGGCAGTGAGGACCCCGGCATCTGGCAATTTTTTGATCGTAATCGGCTGGACGCTGATCTCACTCCCCAGAACTTCGCGACGGTAAACCTCGATCAAGACGTTGACACAATTGGTAAAGGCGAAGTCCTGCAGGTGGCTTCACTCCCGCAGCCAGGTCTCCGTAAAGTGGAGATGGACGCCAAGACCGGCCTCATCGAAGACTTGGAATACAAGACTTTGCCCGAGGGGTACGTGCTGCGGAAGTCTGGCTACATTCCGAAGTCTCTGGTGCTAACCTTTGACGATGGGCCGGATCCAGAATGGACGCCTCAGATCCTGTCTGTCCTCAAGAAATTTGGGGCTCCGGCTACCTTCTTTATAATCGGAGAGAATGCCGAGGCTCATCCTAATTTGGTCCGTGATATTGTGGCGCAGGGCCACGAGATTGGTAGCCATACGTTCACTCACCCCAACCTTGGTGCTGTTACGAACGATCGTGCGACCTTGGAGCTAAACGCCACCCAGCGCGCCATCGAAGCGATCACCGGCAGAAGTACCACGCTCTTCCGGCCTCCCTATAATGCAGACTCAACTCCAAGCACCGGTGAGGAGCTTCGCCCCGTACTGACGGCCGATCGCCTAGGCTACATCACCGTCGGTGAGAACGTCGACCCCACCGATTGGGACCTTAACGGTC
>CANFJD010000264.1 GCA_947447315.1 Fimbriimonadaceae bacterium | reverse complement strand
GGGCGGACGTATCGTCCGAGTCGGTCTATCCCCTGATTCCCGTTTTTCTCAGCCGCACCCTGGGCGCGCCGGCGATGGCGATCGGCGGAATTGAGGGAATCGCTAACCTGACGGTGGCGCTGTTGCGGCTGGTAGCGGGTCGGGCGAGTGACCGGGCCCCGCAGCGAAAGCCGATTGTGTTTGCCGGATATTTGGCCAGCGGACTGGCCAAGCCCGCGTTAGCTCTGGCCTTCTCCCCGATTGCGGTGATGGCGATCCGGGTCTTGGATCGGTTTGGAAAGGGAATTCGGTCGCCCGCCCGCGATGCCATGCCGGCCGACTTTGCCACCCCCGAAACCCGCGGGGCGGTGTTCGGGTTTCACCGTGCCATGGATTCTGCCGGAGCATTTGCCGGGTCCATTCTGGCTTTGGCGTTGGTATCGCTCGGTCACTTTGACCCGCGGACCGTGTTCCTTTTCGCCGGAATCCCTGGCGCATTGGCGGCGGTATGGGTTCTGAGCGTTCGGGAGAAGCGTCGGGAAATTGCGGTGGACCAAGCCCCGTCTCGCGCATACCTGCCGCACGAAGCACGACCGTTGGCGGCCCCGCTGATCTGCTTTGGGATCGCGAACTCCACCGATATGTTGCTGTTGCTGCAGGGCACCCGGCTGGGCCTGAACGCCGCCGAGGTGATCGGCGCGTACATCCTGTACAACGCGGTTTACGCGGGATTGAGCTATCCACTGGGGCGGCTGAGTGACCGGGTAGGGAGACGAAAACTGATCGTCACCGGGTGGGTTTTATACGCGTTGGTCTACGCCGCCGTCGGATTTGCCTCGGTACTCGGCTTTTGGATTTTGATGGCGTTTTATGGACTCTACATGGCGTTAACCGACGGGGCGAGCAAGGCGCTGATTGCCGACTATGCTCCGACCGAATCGCGCGGGGCGGCGATGGGAACGTTGGCTGCCCTGGGGGGAATTGGATCCCTGGCCGGCGGGATTGCCGCCGGTGTACTCATCGATCGGGTGAATCCGGCCGCTGGGTTTGGATTCGGGGCGGTCTTTGCCGTGATTGCCGCCGCACTTCTGCCGCGAGGCAAGCGCGACCGGAATGCGCGCGTCGGCTAAGAACTCCTAAAGTCGGTTCTGGTATTACCACCCTCGGTGCCCGAACTTCAAAAGATCCGCATTCTGTTTGTCTGCCTTGGAAATATCTGCCGCAGTCCGATGGCCCAAGCGATTTTGCGCCACAAGACGGGCGGCATGGGTCACGTAGAAATTGACAGTGCGGGAACCGGCGATTGGCATACCGGCGAAAATCCCGATCCGCGCACGGTGGCGGTTTTGTTGCGGCACGGAATTCAGGAGTATTCGCGGGCGCGGCAGTTGCGGAGTTCCGATTTCGAGGAGTTTGACTACATCATCGGGATGGATGCGGCGAACGTGAAGGACATATTGGCTTGGCGAGAGGCGCGCCCGGAAAAGGTTTCGTTGGCGGCCACTTGGCAAGACCCGGCGTCCACGGCCCCAGTGCCGGATCCTTACTACGGCTCGATGGGCGACTTCGAGCGCGTGTTTGACCAGCTCGACGAAATCACCGATGCCATCCTGCGGAAAATCGATCTGACAGAACACGAGCAACCTGAAGGTTGAACTCGAAACGGGTTTACAATGCAGGGGTGAGCCAACGATGAAAGCCGATGATGATGGTTGGATTCTTCGGTGCCAATCCTATATTCAGACATTTGGGCCGTGGCTAGCGGTTTGGATCGTGCTTGCTACTTGGATCGTCTGGCGTCGTCGGTCTCCCGAGGCGCTGGGCTTTTTTCTCGTATCGATACCGATCCTGGCCTATCTGTATCTCCTCACCATCGGCTTGTTCTTCGGCGGCCCGCCCTCGGGACCGCGGGCGGAACCCTGGTTGCGATGGTCGAGTTTGGTTTCCATGGGGTGGTTCTTCTCGCTGGCTTTTTCGATCCTTGCCTCAGTCGGATATGGAATCGCGACCATCGTGATGCTCGTCCGAAAACGACGGCTCCGGCGAAAGTAGGGGGAGAGCGATGGAATTTCTTGACGTCTGGGATTCCGTCAACGGCGGATATCCTCTGCGTGCCGGCATTGCCCTGGGGGCGTGGGTAGTCGGCTCTATCATTCTCTTGCGGAGGAAAAACTTTGCCGATCTCACGGTCTTCTTCCTGGTGTCCGCCATGATGGGCTCGATCACCTCGTCCCAGGGACAGCCGTTGCCGATGGGAATTAGCAAAGGAAATCCGGAATTGAGCCAAGCAATCGCCACCGGCTGGTCCATTCAGGCTGGTCTATCGCTGCTGTTGGCGGTGTTCTGCTTCGGGGCAACGATCCGTCGATTCGTGATCCAGATTCGGAATCGGCGGAGTTCTTCTCGAGTAGAAAACTCACCAGATTAGGTCGAAACCACATTCGACGAAAAAATTGGCTCGGGCCTCTCGTACCCTAAACGGTAGAATAGAAGGCTAATGGCAAGACGACGTCCGCAATATAAGCCGCAAACCGATAAGGAGAAAGGCATTGAGCTCGAGGGTACGGTCCTTGAGAACCTGCCCAACGCCCGGTTTCGCGTAAAGCTGGACGAAATGGATAACGAGATCCTGGCCCACGTCAGTGGCAAGATGCGGATGAACTACATCCGAATTTTGCCGGGTGACCGGGTTCGGGTGGAGCTGAGCCCGTACGATTTGACAATGGGCCGGATCGTTTTCCGCGTCCGCTAAGGTCGCCGCAAAATTTTTCCGCGTCCCGGACGATTCGATGGATCGAAACGGTGCGAGAATTTTAACCGATTGGGTATAACTCTTCGTTGCGCCAGAGCGTTTTCGTGCGGCGTGACTGTTTGTGGCCCGCTCGGCGTGGCTCCGGTACCTAAGACGTACCAAACGGAAGAAAAGGATATGAAAGTTCGAGCGAGTGTTAAAAAGATTTGCGACAAATGCAAAATCATTAAGCGCAACGGTGTTGTGCGTGTGATTTGCGAAGTGCCAAAGCACAAGCAGCGACAGGGTTAATTTAGAAGCATGGCGCGTATAGCAGGTATTGATCTCCCCCGCGACAAGTCGGTGATTTATTCGCTTCCGACTCTGTACGGTATTGGCAAGCACAATGTGCACGAGCTGGTCGAAAAGGCCGGTATCGACCCGACCACCAAGGTGCGTGACCTTACGGAAGCCGAAATCGGCCGTCTCCGTGAGATTCTCGATCGCGACTACCAGGTGGAAGGCGACCTGCGCCGAGAGGTTCAGGGCAACATTCGTCGCCTTATGGAAATCGGCTGCTACCGCGGTATTCGTCACCGTCGTGGTCTCCCCGTTCACGGTCAGCGAACTCGATCCAACGCACGAACGCGTAAGGGTAAGCCGAAGACAGTTGCGGGCAAGAAGAAGGCCAAGAAGTAACGGTTAAGGAAACCAGGAGACAAAGAATTAAATGGCAAGAAAAACCGGAACTAAAGGAAAGCAGAAAGAGAAGAAGAATATTCCTCTCGGCGTGGCGCACATTCACGCGACGTTCAACAACACCCTGGTCACCATCACGGATCAGCAGGGCAACACCATCAGCTGGGCTAGCGCGGGCAACGTGAACTTTAAGGGTTCGCGAAAGGGCACGCCGTTTGCCGCTCAGGTGGCCGCCGATAAGGCGAGCCGACTGGCGCAAGAGCACGGTCTGAAGAAGGTTGCCGTGCAGGTTCGAGGCCCCGGAAGCGGTCGCGAAACTGCCATCCGCGCCCTCCAGGCGTCGGGTCTGGAAGTGGAGAGC
>CANFJD010000263.1 GCA_947447315.1 Fimbriimonadaceae bacterium | reverse complement strand
CCTTGGCGGACACTTTTCGCACCGACTTATCGTCGTCTGCGGGGAGGTTATTTTTATCTTTTGCCATGGATTCAGATGCAGGTGAGGGTGATGATCATCAAATCCTCACTGAATGAGTGTCTTTCCGGAGATTTAGACGTCTTTCAATTGATGATCGCATCCATTATTGCCGCATATGCCGTTGGCTGGGCGCCGTCGCTGCGTGCCCAGGGTGCCGCAATGCCGGCTTCGGCTCAGGTAACCGCTGATGCCACCGCTTATGATCTGAAGCGGAAATACAAAGTAGGTGAAGCCGATCGGTACGAATCGATCATTGAAATTAGTGGTCAATTCTCCGCGATCGTTCGCAGTACGGCGCTGATGACGGTGAAGAAAATCTACGGCAACGGTGATGCCGACATTGAAACTAAGCCAGAAAAGGCAACCGCCGTAGTTATGGGACAGGCCGGGCCCGTTCAGCTCCCCAAACCCTTCGTAAGCCGTTTTAATGCATACGGGATGGAGATAAAGTCAAGCCGCGGCATTGCGGGGATGCCGAATTTTATGCGTTTTGCCGCTCTCTCGGGTCGGGAGGCATTGAAGGTCGGTGAGGAAGTGGCGGTCGAGGACAAGACCGACGAGGGGACTGTGACCGGAAAGTTTAAATTGACCCAAGTGGTGGATGGCGTGGCCAATGTTCGAGGCGACCTTTTGGTTAGCACCAAGGCTCAAGCGAATCCATATACGCTTCAAATTGAAAGCTACATCACGGTTGCAGACGGGAAAGCAAAAGTCACGGCTGGTATCGTCTCTGGATTTGTGGCCGACCCGGGTACTCCCAAGGTCGACCAGATCAAATACACCGTTACTCGGATAAAGTAGCCACAGGTTGAACCGCACCTGCCGCTGGGCGCGGTTTCATGAACGGAAATAGCAGCACTTCCCGAATATTTCGGGCACCGGCAAGCATCATCGCCATCCGGTCGATGCCGATTCCGCATCCGCCCGCTGGAGGCATACCGCACTCCAGCGCGTAGATGAACTCTTCATCCATCGGGTGGGCTTCGTCATCTCCCTTAGCCTTCTCGCCCAACTGTTGCTCGAAGCGTTCTCGTTGATCCACCGGATCGTTGATCTCGCTGAATGCGTTGCAGACTTCCTTGCCTAGGATATAGCCTTCAAATCGGCGGGTCATCCGCGGATTGTTGGGATCCTTCTTGGCCAAGGGACTGGTTTCAATTGGATAACCGACGACAAAGGTCGGATTCTGAAGTGTGGGCTCCACAAAGACCTCCAGAAGCTTTTCGATTAGACCGCCGAGATTGCGCTCGTTGTCCAGCAGGATTCGCTTCCCGTTGGCCGGATTGGTGACTTGACGCTCGCGAAGGGCAGCCTTGGCGGTTTCCAGGTCGACAAAATCGGCGGCGGCCAACCCGGTATGCCGCTCGATCTCCTCCATTAGGTTCACGCGTCGCCATGGCTTCGAGAAATCTAGCTTCACGACTTCTTGCGGATCTACTTCATCCTCAATGTCTCCCGGAGAAAGCGCTACTTCTACTTCGGTCGAGCCAAATACTTCGGTGGCTACGGTTCGGAAACATCCTTCCACCCGTTCCATCATCGTGTCGAGGTTCACGTAGGATTCATAGAATTCCAACAGCGAAAATTCGGGGTTGTGCCGGTTGGAAACGCCCTCGTTCCGGAACACCCGGCCGATTTCGTACACCTTGTCGATCTCGCCGCAGATGATCCGCTTGAGATAGAGTTCCAGCGAAATACGCAGCTTAACATCGATGTCGTAGGCGTTGTAGTGTGTGTGGAACGGACGCGCAGCCGCTCCGCCTGCCTCGAGCTGCAAAAGCGGGGTCTCCACTTCCAGATAACCCAAAGAGTCGAAGTATCGACGGACGGCACTGGTGATCTTTGCCCGCGCAATCAGCTTCTTTCGACTGTCGCGGTTGGTTAGCAAATCTATGTGTCGATGCCGAAGCAGAAAGTCGGGATCCGCTGGCTTGTCGTACTCTTTACCCTCGGCTTCCTTACCCAGGGGAACGGTTACCAAGGTCTTACTGAGCGGCTGAACGTGGGTTGCCTTGATGCTTCGCTCACCGCTTTTCGTAACAAAAAGCTCACCTTCTACGCCGACATGGTCGGCGATGTCGAGCAGACGGAAAAGCTCGTAATCGACTTCGCCAACCCCGTCTTGACGGACGTAGACCTGAATGCGGCCTTCACCGTCGGTGAGGTGCATGAAGCCGGCTTTGCCACTGGGACGATGGGAATCCACCCGGCCCGCGAAGGAAACTTCACGTCCCTCCTCAAAGTTCTCCAGTAATCCATGAGCGGTATCGGTGCGTTTCCATTTCTCCACCGCATAAGGATCACGGCCCAGCTCACGCATACGGGCCAGCTTCTGCAGGCGGATTGTTCGAATATCGTCACTCATGACTTGACCAGTTTACTGGTTCAAGGAATCCCGGGCTTGGAAGGTCGCAACATTAGCTCCCCGGTATAATTTTGGTGCCGCTCGTCGGCAGGGAAGCTTCGGATTGGGGATTGAAAGACGCGCATTTAAAAGAGTTTTGATAAAACTGAGCGGAGAAGCTCTTGCGGGAACCGCCGGGTTTGGGCTAGACCCCACCGTGCTTAACTACATTGCTGGAGAAGTTAAAAGTGTGAGCGATCGCGGACACGAAGTCGGCATTGTCGTTGGCGGCGGTAACTTCGTTCGGGGCGAAACGTTCAGCGCCCAGGGTGGTATTGATCGCACCGTTGCGGACCAGATGGGAATGCTCGGGACTCTAATGAATGCGCTGGCATTACAGAGTGCAATCGAGCACCAGGGAATCCCGTCTCGAGTTCAGAGCGCGATTAATGTAAGCCAGGTTGCGGAACCATTTATTCGCCGACGAGCGATACGACACCTTGAGAAGGGAAGAGTGGTGGTTTTTGCTGCCGGAACCGGTAACCCATACTTCACCACCGATTCCGCCGCCGTTCTTCGTGCACTAGAAATTGATGCCAACGTATTGGTGAAGGCGACAAAGGTTGACGGCGTCTATGACAAAGACCCGCGGAAGCACGCCGACGCGGTTCGATACGACACGCTGGATTACTCGGTGGCGATTGAACAGCGGCTGGGAGTGATGGATCAGACGGCTTTCACCATGTGCCGAGAAAATACGCTTCCGTTGATTGTTCTGGATTTTAATGCTGCCGGAAGCCTTGCTGATGCCCTGGCCGGTGGCAACACGGGCACACTCGTTGGAGGAGAATAACTATGTCGGTTGAATCTGTACTTAAAGACTGCGAAAATAAGATGTCTAATGCGCTTGACGCAATGACCCACGACTTTGCCTCGTACCGAACTGGTCGTGCTTCATCCGACATTCTTCAACGGGTTACGGTGGACTACTACGGCACGGAAACGGCGGTATCACAGGTTGCTTCCATCTCCACCCCAGAGCCGCGCCAGCTACTTATTACCCCCTACGAGAAGAACCTCATCCCGCTTATTGAGCGGGCGATCCTTAAGAGTGACCTTGGGATCAACCCGATCGCAGACGGTGCGGGTATTCGGCTGAATTTTCCTCCGATGACGGAAGACCGTCGCCGTGACATGGTGAAGCAGGTGCACGGTCGAACCGAGCAGGGCCGCGTCGCCGTGCGGAATGCACGTCGAGATGCCATGGATCAATTTAAGGCACTGGCAAAGTCTAAAGAGATCACCGAAGACGAAGTGAAGGGGTTAGAAAGTAAGGTTCAGAAACTCACTGACACTTTTGTTGCCAAAGCCGACGATCTT
>CANFJD010000262.1 GCA_947447315.1 Fimbriimonadaceae bacterium | reverse complement strand
TTCTTTGAGGCAATTACCGCTACCTTAGCGGCGGCAAGTGTTCGCACTTCCGTTCCCATTCTTCAGAACGTAAAGATTGAAGCGACCGACCATCTCGCTAACTCATCCGAAAAGCTCGCGGGTCTCCGCGTGACCGGATGCGACGGCGAAATGTGGGTGGTCCGAGAGCTTCCTTGCCTGGTCACCGAACCCGGTGCGTTGTGCTTAAACGCCCGCACCCTACAGCAGATCGTCAGCCAGCTCCCGGACGGCGATCTATCGCTTTATACGCTTGACGGCCACAGCGCCATGCTCAAGCAAGGAGCTTCGGAGTATCGGTTAGCCTCTCTGGAGTCAGACGACTTCCCCGAGCCGCCCGCATACGGTGGCGATGCCGAACTGACCTTGCCATTGGGCGAACTTCGACAGGCGGTCGACGCTGTCTCCTACGCCGTTTCGCAAGATAGTCACCGACAGATTCTCACCGGCGTCCTTTTTGTATACGACGGATCGATTTTGACTCTGGTAGCCACCGATACTCACCGGCTTGCCGTTCGTAAGTTGAATCGGGAAGGCATTGGGTCCAACATCAACGTCGTGGTGCCCGAGAAGGCCCTGAAGGCGATCAAAGGACTTCCAGCCGCCGATGACTTTGAAGTCACCCTTCGGTTTGGCGGCGGTCGCGTCGGCGTCGATGCCGGCGGTGCCCACGTGGTGAGTCAGCTACTCGCTGGCACCTACCCTAACTGGGAGCGCGTTGTCCCGCAGGAACACACCCGAGTTTGGAGCGCCGAAGTTGACCAGCTATCAGAGAAGGTCAAGCGCGCCATGATCATTGCTCGCGACAGCTCAGATCGCGTTCGATTTAAGGGTGACGGAGACCAGATTATCATCGCGGCCCGCAGCGAAGAACGCGGCGAGGCAAAAGAGGAAGTTCTGATGGTTGCCGATAACGGCGACGTCGAAATTGCGTTCAACGGTAAGTACGTGGCGGATGTTCTCAACTCCCTCGGCGGCCCCGGCGTGCGCATTGAAATGACCGAAAGCAGTCGTCCGGCCGTATTCAAGTCTGCTGACGACGATGGAAATTACCTATGCGTCATCATGCCGATGGCCCTCGCGTAGGGAATTTCGGCTCGACGAATTGAACTAATGGTTGCAGTGAAGGCCACAACTTTTCTGCAACCGCTGGTTCACTATGTGAAACGTAACCAAGCAAACCCCCGCCATTACGTTGAGCGCCGTGTGGATGTAATCCGACGCGTTTTCAGGCACCGCATGATGTTCGTGTCCGAAAGCCGTCTTACTCACTAACAGGCACACCATCCCGACGGAAAAGATAAGCGCGGGGGCTAGCGAATGGTGCTTACGCAAACCGTGGACCAGCGCTGTGATTCCGAGTGTCACCGTTATCGCCACGAAGGCCCATTCGGCGGGTTCGCTGCCGAGAATTCCAAGCCCAGCCACACTCAACAATCCGAACGCTACTCCGGTTAGTAGGCAGTGAACGGCACAGATTGAGCTGGCCAAAGCCCCCCACCGATCCCAATTCACCCTTTCCATGAACAAGATTTTACCCGTGGGGGGTATGCGTATGCCGTGATTCGGGACGTTTCCCGAATCACGGTGCCGCCTGTCTTACTTCTTGATCCGGCTCAAGAGGTCGGCGATCGCTTTTTCAAGCTGCCGGTCAGTTCCAGCCAGGAATTCGACCGGATCGTTTTCGAGCTGAATGTCCGGAACAACTCCCATATTTTCAAGCGGAGTACCGTCCAGTCGATAAACCCCGGTGCCCGGCATTCGGGCATTTGTCCCGTCAACCAGCGGCAGCCCACCGGTGTAGATGACGTAACCCGGCGTCGGCATACCGACGAGTTTTGCCAACCCTCGCGTCTTCATGGAGTTCGGGAACATCTCCGCATTAGAGAAGCTAGTTTGGGCACACATCACCGTTAGCGGGAAATCCGCAAGCTGCCCGGGGCCGATGATTGGAGATTCGTCTCGCTGCTGGTAGTAAGCGTTGGGACGTCGTTCTAGGAGGTCAATGATTCGATCCGAAGTATTCCCGCCGCCGTTGTTTCGAACGTCGATGATCATTCCCTTCTTGCCATTGCCGAATTGGTAAGCCTGCTGAACGAAGCGATCCAGTTCCGGCTGGCTCATTCCCGCGATATGTACGTAGGTGAGCTGACCACCGGACTTCTCTTCCACGAACCGACGACGAGCATCCAGAAGATTCTGGAAGTTCAACGCCGAGAACTCGCCTTGACTTAAGGCGCGGTACTTAACGGTTCGCGACTCTCCTTTTCGGCTAAGCACCGTCAACGAAATCTCTCGACCCACTTGCTCGTTCAACACGTCCCGATACAGCGCCTCGTCGGCTTGAACCGGTTTGCCGTTGATAGCGGTTACCACCTCACCTGCCTCTAATTTAGATTTTGCATAGCTACCTGGAGACCGCGCGGGAACTTGGCGAATCTTTATTCCCTTGCCTTCCCAGGTGTAGTCAACGGTGAATCCAAGATGGGCACTCTGCTGCGACGGCGGACCACCGGCAGGGCCTCCGACTTCCGAGTGCGAAGACTCCAATTCTCCAACCATTTCATTGAGAACCGTCGCCAGGTCGCTGGGATGACCCAGGCTTGGAAGGTACCGCTCGTACTTCGCACGCAACGCTCTCCAGTTACGGCCATGGAAATAGGGATCGTAAAAACCACGATCAAACTCTCTCCAAAATTGGACGAACGCCGCCTTTCGCTGATTTCGAATGTCCTGAGTCCAGTCGGCGCGGAAGGTGATGGAGTTAGATGGATTATTTGGAATCCGAAGACTCTGAATGACCGGCTGGCCACCTCGGATGTACTGTAGATTCTTTCCATCCGCCGTAATGTCAAAACCGCCCGAAACACCGCCGCCTTGCGTGAAGCGCCGTGCCCCTTCGCCCGTGAAGTCCACCCGCCAGATGTCGCCATCAGCCGCATAGAAAATGCCGCCGGTCTCAGGGTCAATAACCATATTGCCAGCAATTGATTGACCCACTAATCGGCGAACTCGACGCTGGATGCCATCGAAGTCAATTTCGACTTTTACCTTCGTAGGATCGGCAGGTTTCTTGTATTCCAGGTCAGCTTCACCCGGTCGCGCTTCCTCCGGCTGCAAAGGCAGAACGTAAATGCCGTCTCCCTGTCGATTGCTGCCAAAGAAGAGGTACCGACCGTCAGGCGACCAACGGGGCAGGAAGTGCTGAGAGTTAAGCTGCGTAACGTCCGTTCCCTTCCCCGAAACCGTATCGAAGACGATGATGTTGCGGGCGCTTTCCCAGTAGTAGTAGCCAGAACCGTTCAACACCTCGGCGTAAGCGACGTAACGCATATCCGGCGACCAATCGTAATCAAATGCTTCACTGCCCGGCCGGGACAGAACTCGCTTTGCTTCGGTGCCACCGTCTAGCGCCAGCGTGTAAAGTCCACCTTGGGCACCCGTCATCCAGAAAGAAAGAGACTTTTTGTCAGGTGTGATTTTCAGCGACGACACGTCAGCATCGGCTTTGGTTACTGGAGTCTCTTTCGTGGTCTGCGGATCGAGGCGGTAAAGGCGCTCCGTGCCATCACGGTCACTCACGATGAAGAGCGATTTGCCATCGGGCGCCCACAGCGGTTGTTCATCAAATCCTTCCCAGGTGGTCAATCGCGTAGCGTCATCTTTATTGGGCGACTTCCCTTTCTTCGTCACGGGAACCGTCCAAACATCGTTGCGAACCGTGAAGGCAACGGTCTCGCCGTTCGGACTGAGATCCACGCTGTCGGCGCCGGTGG
>CANFJD010000261.1 GCA_947447315.1 Fimbriimonadaceae bacterium | reverse complement strand
TTCCGTTGCCGAGAAGCTGCAGTGGGAGTTCTTGGAAGCCCCCGATGATCGACCGGAATTGGCGGAAGACGAATTTCTCGTCGAAGATCTGATCGGTTTGATGGCTTACGACGAAAATGGAGTTGAGCTAGGCGAAGTAGACGACGTACTTGACTCGCCTGCTCACGAGATCTTGGTGGTTGGCGAAATTATGGTTCCGTTTATTGAGGAATTCATCTTGGAAATTGACTTTGATGCGGAGACAATCAAGCTCAATTTGCTCCCCGGTATGCGCCCCGGCGAAGAGACGGCTTAGGCCGAATCGTCACCGTTAATGAGCCGCTTTACGTTGATCAAGGTATCCGCTTGTTCCGGTGACTTGTCGTGTCGCCACCGTGAGATTCGAGGGAACCGGACGGCAATACCGCTCTTGTGACGTTTTGAAAGTTGAATCCCTTCGAATGCGAGTTCCATGACCAACTGAGGGGTAACTGTGCGTACGGGACCGAACTTTTCCAGCGTGTGCTGACGGACGAATGCGTCCACGCGCCTCATTTCGTCATCATCCAAACCCGAATAAGCCTTGGCAAACGGGACAAGATTTCCAGTTTCGTCCCAGATGGCAAAAGTGTAATCAGAGTAGAGGGATGCCCGACGTCCGCTTCCTCGTTGCGCGTAGACCAGGACGGCATCCACGGTCATGGGTTCGGTTTTCCACTTCCACCAGACGCCTCGTTTACGTCCCGTCCCGTAGGCGGCATTGAGTCGTTTGAGCATGAAGCCCTCGGTTCCCGCCTCGCGGGCCCCCAGGCGAATTTCGGAGAGTTCTTGCCAGGTGCCAACATGCAATGGTGCCAGTACGAAGTCGGCATCGATTGCCTCCAACTTTTGGCGACGTTGAGCCAATGGTAGTTCTCGGATGTCTTCCCCGGCGAGTTCCAGCAAATCAAACGCGACCAGCGTCACCGGCACGTCAGCGAGCAGCTTCTTGCCTACGGTTTTACGGCCGATTCGCTTCTGCAGGTCGGCAAAAGGTAACGGTTGCCCGTTTCGCCATGCGAGAATTTCGCCATCGAGCACGGTACCGTCGGGGAGGTTGTCACCTATCTGACGGATTTCGGGAAATAGGTCGGTGATGAGTTCCTCACCGCGCGACCATACGAACGTTTCGCCACGGCGTCGGATAACCTGCGCGCGAATGCCGTCCCATTTCCATTCGATTTGCCAATCATCCGGGTTTCCCAGCGCTTCAATCGCGCCTTCCAGCGGATGAGCAAGGGCAAAGGGATAGGGGCGACTTGAAAGTGCCTGGTCGCTGTCGGGTGAGATGAGTTGTGTGTAAAACTGGGCGGTTGGATGCCATTCACCCATCATTCGGTGGGCGAGCGTAGGTGCGGGAATCCCCGTGGCTTGGGCGAGGGCCCGTTGTACTAAGTCTTGGGAAACTCCGACGCGGAAGGCACCGGTGATGAGTTTATTGAAGAGGAATCGCGGCAATGCTGGTAACTGATGCCATGCGTGGGTAATCACTTCCCTCTGCTCTGGCTCGGATTTGCCGCCGAGTGGGAGAATGACATCGGTTACCCAGTCGCTCAGGGTCGTTTCCGCGCCGTCGATCTTGGCGTCCGCGCCGAGGATTAAAGTGATCGTTTCGGCGAGATCGCCCACGGCGTCGTAGCATTCGGTGAAGAGCCACGCCGGGATGCCGGCGTCTTCAGCGGCCCAGGATTGGAGCTTAACCGTGTTGATAGCACGCTTTGGACGGCGGCCACTGAGAAAATACATGGCCCAAACTGCGTCGGCAGGACTCGCTTGTTTAAAGTAGGCCGTCATGGCTGCCACCTTCTCGTTGGTTTTGGTGGTGGCATCGATGGCGGCGTACAGGTCGGCAAATTCGGTCACGGTTCGATTGCATCCTCCGGCTCGTCTGAATCCCGTTCTTCCCAGGGGGTGCCGAGGACGTCGGCATTCATCCCCTTTTCGCGTAGGTAACGAACCAGGGTGGCGGTGTATCCGTGGGTGGCGAGAACTCGTTCTGCCCCAGTAGCGGCAATGGAGGCAAGTAGAGATGGCCAATCTACATGATCGCTCAGGACGAATCCGCGATCGACACTCCGGCGGCGACGAGCACCGCGGATGGACATCCATCCAGACATAAAGGCCGTGGAATAAGCACCAAACCGGCGCGTCCAAGTCGTTCCTTCGGTGCTCGGCGGTGCCAGGATGAGAGAACGGGTGAAGTCGAAGTTTCGATCGAGATCACCCACTCGATACGTAGGCGGGAGTTTGACGCCGGCTTCCCGGTACGTGTCGTTGAAGGGCTGGATTGCCCCATGGACGCAGATGGGACCAATGTCGGGGTTGATGCCAGCAAGAGCCCTCTGGCACTTTCCGAGGGCGTAGCCCATGAGGAGGCTTGCCCTACCCGCGGCTTCATTGGCGATCCACCATGCGTTTATTTCGGCGAATACCGTGGGGTCCGGTCGCCAGTGATAGATAGGTAGGCCAAACGTACACTCGGTGATGAATACGTGGCATAGAACCGGTTCAAAAGGGTCACAGGTGGAGTCGGATTCGGTTTTATAATCTCCGCTCACGACCCACCGTTCGCCCTGATGCTCGACGAGAATTTGAGAGGAACCAAGAATGTGTCCAGCCGGATACAGAGTCACTCGAACGCCATTAATGGTTTCGGACATCCCGTACGGTATGCCGCGAATGTTAGCTTCGTCTCCCACGCGGCGGCGTAATACGTTAACTCCACGCTCGGCGGTGAGATACGCGCCCATTCCCCACCTTGCGTGATCGGAATGGGCATGGGTGATGATAGCGCGTTCTACCGGACGCCAGGGATCAATATAGAAGTCGCCGGCTTCACAATAGAGACCGCGGTCTGTGGATTTTAAAATATCTGCCATGGGCCGATCGGTCGTCTTTTCGATCGATAATAAAGAGTCTAACCTAGGGCGATAGCCAACCCAAGAGATGGATAAGTTGAGAGCATTTGCACTGATGGTGATCGCGGAGTGGAATCGGGCAAATGTGCCGCGATTGGCAGCGGCATTTAGCTTCTTTGCCATTCTCTCTTTGGCCCCTTTGCTGGTGCTTTCGGTGGTGATCGCGGGTCAGTTTGTAGGGAAAGGCGACGCCTTGATGCGAATTATCGCAGAAGCGCGACGACAACTGGGGCCGCAAGCTGCCGAACTTGTGGGAACTCTGGCGAGCCAGGCTCAGGATGCAACAAGCATCACGTGGGCAACGGGTTTGAGTTTGGTGGTGACGTTTTTTTCGGCATCCAATCTGTTTGTTCAACTCTATGAGGCGGTGAATACCATTTGGAAGGTTCAAAACTCGGGTCATTTTGTGAAGATGTTAGCGATTCAGCGAGTTGCGGCATTCGCGGCGACGATTGTGTTTGGAATTGCGGTAGTCGGGTGGCTGGTACTGGATTCGTGGTTGCAGTACGCGCAGAGGTTTGACCAGGTAGGGGCAATCTTCCCGATCATTAGCTTCTTGGCGTTTTGGCTCTTCTTGACCGGGGTTTTCTCATTCACCTACCGAGCTTTGCCGCGTCAAGCGGCAACCTGGCGGGATACGCTGCCGGGCGCGTTCATCGCTGGGTTTGCGTCCGCCGTTTCGAAGTACTTGTTCGGATTGTATTTTGGGATCGCCGGAGTGGGATCAGCTTACGGGGTGGCGGGCGCTTTGGTGGTGATCTTGCTTTTCATTAACTACTCCACGCAGATCTACCTCTTTGGTTCGGTGGTAACGTTTGTGTACACACAACGCCGAGGAGCCCAAGCGGAGGCCATGGCGGGGC
>CANFJD010000260.1 GCA_947447315.1 Fimbriimonadaceae bacterium | reverse complement strand
TGTGACGACTCGGTTTAAAGCGTCCCCGAACGGTAGGAACGCCAAGTTGTTCGCTGAGTTTCGCAAGCCGGTCGGGGCGTTTGGTGTTGCTCACCATGCAAAGCTGAAATCCAATCTGCTTTGCCTGGCTCAACCATTCGAGAACGCGATCCTGAACCCCGTGGCTCTTCCACGGCACGATCGTGTTGTCGACATCGAGCAATATGAGCCGTTTGCCGGTATCCCACAAATGAACCAAATCGATATCCTCGATGCGGTCCGCACTTTGTACGGGCACAAAGGCCTTGAGTGAGCTTGACGCCCGGTGGCGGTGAAAGTGTCCGTTTTGCCACTCGCGCCGGGTTCCAGAATTGATCTTTTTATCTATGCCCATTATTGTGGCTCCCCGACGCGAGAAGGGCCACCTTCACCAACTTCACTCGCAATTTCGGCAGCTTTTATTTCTGCTTTTCGACGCTTAACATTTTGGCGGTGTTCATCGAAAGTCTCGCTAAACAGGCTTCGACCGTCCGGCAGGGCGACGTAATAGAGGTAAGGATGCTTGTCTGGATTCAAGGTGTCGCGAATCGTTGTGAATGTTGGGCTGCAGATCGGCGATGGCGGCAGGCCATCGTGAAGATACAGGTTGTATGGAGAATCCACCGACTTGTACTCAGATCGGGCGAGCGGACGCCACTTTTGCAGCCCGTAGTTTATGGATGCATCGATTTGTAGTCGCATCCCCTTCTTCAGCCGGTTTTCAATCAGGCCAGCCACAATCGGTCGTTCTTGTGCCAGCTTTGTTTCGAGTTCCACCAGCGAAGCGATGGTGAGCAGTCGGTGGAGGTCCTTTGGATGCTCCAAAGGATCCCAAACTTTTCTCTGGAAGGCAAGAAGTTGTCGGAGAATCACTCCTCGTGCCCCTAGTAGCGGTGGTAACTCATATGTATCCGGGTAGAGGTAGCCCTCTAATGAGTCCTTTGGAAGCGTGAATTTGAAGAGAGCCTGAAACTCCTGCGGTCGTCTCACCAGGTCCATATATTCATCCGCTCGACAAACTTCCGCTTTTTGAAGAATGTTTGCGTTCCTTCGCGCCCAGTTTGTCTCGGGGAGACGTACCTTCTTGACCACTGGTCGAGACAGGCTGTCGAGCAGCATGATTGGTCCTCGATTGAGAATAACCCGATACGTTCCGGTCCGGACTTCGCGGGACTTGTTTGTGAGCCGGGCGACGATGGCGTACGCACCGGGATTCTCAATAACCCTTCGCTTCTTGAGCTCATCCAGCGCGCCATCCAACGAGAGTGGCTTTTCAAATCGTATGAGAATGGTCGGAGCTTTCGATACCGTGGCAACTCCCTGAAAAATCCAGGCCCCCAAAAGCAGTAATCCGATTAGGACGAGGACAAGAATCCGGCGGAATATCTTTCTCGGTCGCTTACGTTTGCCGGACATAACGCTCTAGTATTCTGGCGGCCGCTTCCCCATCCTTTCGCTTCCGACGTTCGGCCGCGGTGAGATCGGTTTGCGCCATGGCAGCCTCGGCCTCGACGCTTGTAAACGATTCGTCAACCAAATGGATAACAAATCCGGCATCGGTTAAGTGCCCCGCAAAAGTACGACAAACTCGTGCCATGCGGCCTTCGGTCCCTGATTCTTCTACCGGCAATCCGACCACGATCGCGTCGACCTGTTCTCGTCGTGCAAAGTCCACTACGCGAACGGCGTCTGAAGCTAGGCGGCCCACCGCCGGCAAGGCATTACGTGGTGTGACCACGAACGGCTCGGTCTCGGCTATTGCCAGTCCGATGCGCTTAAACCCTAGATCGACGCCGAGAAGTCGCATGGTTATTTGTTGAGGGCGGCAAGGACTTCTTCGTGCACCAGTCCGTTGCTAGTGATGAAGTCGTGTTTACCCGGGGCGGTCGAGCCATGACCGTTCGGTATAAGTGGGGAATGACCGTCGAGGCCAGAAGCGCGGCCGCCCGCCTCGGTGACGATAAGTGTGAGCGCCGAAATGTCCCAGAGGCTGATGGCAGGGTCAATCATGGTTTCCACGCGCCCGGTCGCGACGAGGGCATGCCCGTAGGCGTCGTTCCATGTTCGCTCATCTGCCGCGCGTTCCGAAAGGCTTAATACTCCGTCAAGCAAACCGTGGTCACGCAACCTTTTCGGGCCGCTAAAGGTGATCACACCCCCGGAGATGGATTCTCGGGAAGAAACCCGGCATGGGCGACCATTGAAAAAGGCTCCATTCCCCGTCTCGGCGTAAACCATCTCGCCCAATGCAGGAAAAAAGCAGATGCCCACGATGGGTTTAAAGTCAACTTCGTACGAGAGCAGGGTGCTGTAGAACGGGACTCCCGCAATGAAGACTTTGGTGCCATCGATCGGGTCGATAATCCATCGATCGGGCCGCGTGTGATCACCGCCCTCTTCTTCTCCGAGAATGAAGTCGTTCGGATATTGCTTGGCAATCATGTCGCGAATGATCCGTTCGGCGTTCCGGTCCGCCACGGTCACGGGAGAATCATCGCTCTTAATATCGACGCCAACGCCATTTTGGAAGTGGGCTAACGTGCTTCTTCCGCCAGCGTAGGCGGCTTCCAAGGCGAAGGCAAGGCGGGACGTCATATTCGCGGAGTTTACTGGGTTATTGGTTTATTGCGGAGGCGCGAATAGGACAAAAATCAGGGTAATTCGGGCTATGCTTAATTAGCTATGTTCGCCTATCTTTCGCTACTTTTGAGCCCCCAGACGCCGTCGGCAACGGTCCGGGTAGATCTCCGAAAGGTAGGTCCTTCCGTCAGCCAATCTCTGTATGGGATCTTCTTTGAGGAGATAAATTTCGCTGGCGATGGTGGAATTCACGCCGAGCTTATTCGGAACCGCGGTTTTGAGCAGGGAAAGGTGGGTGAAGCGCCGCCCTTTTGGAAGGCAACTTCGGGAAGCATAGACCTAGATCCTACGACGCCGTTCAATGACGGCAAAGCGAGATCGCTTCGGGTTCGACCAGGGACGAACGGAGCTACGGTCGAGAATGAAGGCTTTTGGGGCGTTCCCATGGAGAAGGGAAAGTCGTACCACATGACGGTTTGGGCGAAATCGACGGGGGATCGAACCCTTTCGGTGGGAGTGGTCGACGGGAAGTCGAAGCCGATTAGCACGTTTAAATCGATTTCATTAACCGATCGGTGGAAGCGATACGAAGCCGTTATCACCGCTAAGGAAACGCAAACCAAGGCGAAGTTTTACGCGATGATCAGCGGCAATACTTCTCCGATTTGGCTCGGTTACGTTTCGCTTATGCCTACCGACGGGTGGGGAACGGATGGCTTGATGCGCCCCGATTTGGGCGAGAAAGTGAAGCAGATGGAACCAGGATTTGTTCGGTTTCCCGGTGGCTGCTACGTCGAAGGAAATGATCTCGCGCAGGCGTTTGACTGGAAAGCCAGTTTGGGGGAACCGGAGACGCGAAAGGGAAGCCCGCAGCGACTTTGGGGCTATTCCAGCACGGATGGTCTCGGATATCACGAGTATCTGCAGTGGTGCGAAGATTTAGGCGCCGCGCCGCTTTATGTAGCCAATTGCGGGATGTCGCATACGGAGATCGCTCCGATGGATCGGATGCAGAAGTACGTCGACGATGCGCTGGACGCGATTGAGTATGCCAACGGACCCGTCACGAGTCGCTGGGGAAGTGAGCGAGCTAAGCGTGGACATCCAAAGCCATTCAATCTGAAATACGTTGAGATTGGTAACGAGAATGGCTTGAGCTGGTCGTTTGGTGGCCGCCCGCCGTATGCCGAGCGATACTCACT
>CANFJD010000259.1 GCA_947447315.1 Fimbriimonadaceae bacterium | reverse complement strand
CGTCGGAAATACTTTCGACTCGTCTTAGCCGCATCGAGCCAGAATTGTCGATCTTTCGGTGCCCACCGTCCCCACAATTCATAGAATGCGGGCAAGTGGTAGCTGGCATCCGTGAAGGTAGCGGCGGCACCCGTCGGAACGAACACCACCTGTTTCTCCTTCAGATCAAACATGGGGGTCGACGCGGTTTGCCCAGCCGGGCGGTGTAGCATCGCGTCCAAAATGGAGTCCGCCTCCTTCCCGTAGTTAATCGCCCCGCCCGATCCCCATCGGCCCGCGGCAAAGTACAGAGCGGTGGCGAAGTATTCCTCGCCATCAGAGGCGGGCGTATCCGCCAAATTGCCCCCGTTCTCGTCGCAGCGCCAAGCGAAAAATCCTTGGTGCGGACCAGTTTTGAACCGCATCTTTTGGTCCGCCCATCGCCAAAGACGATCAAACTCGTCCCGGTGATTTAACTGCACCGTAATCATCATTCCGTAGGAAATCCCTTCAGTGCGAATGTCGTTGTTGCCGATGTCTTTGATGTAAGCCAGATCGGTGCCCACCGGATAATAGACTCCCTCATTCTCGGCGTTGCCGTAGAAGAGCTGTTTGTACGCGGCTTCGAGCTTAGCCTTGATCTCTCGGTCTGACTTCCCCGCTTCACCAAACAGGTTGCGATATTTGCCAGTGGAGAAGCTACGCGGACTCCCCGCCGGTGCCGAAATCATCGTCATATTCGCAGTCAAAGGAAGAATCAAACAGGCTAGGGCGGCAATCATAGTCGTGGCTCGGCAACGATGCCGACGGATTTCATTCTATATTACGTACGAAATGACCACGGCGTAGATTGCCGTGGTCATTTACGGAGATAAATCTCCAGACTGCCTTAATAGTGCCAGTCGACGTTGTGGGCTTGCTTGGCGTGAGACTCGATGAACTCGCGGCGGGGTTCTACTTTGTCTCCCATTAACCGGCTGAACATCATTTCGATTTCCGCCTCAAACTCGGGCTTCAATTCCACCTGCACCATCTTTCGATTGGCGTAATCCATGGTGGTTTCTCCCAGTTCATCCGCGTTCATTTCGCCCAGACCTTTAAAGCGGGTGACGGAGAAGTTCTTCTTCTTGCCCAGGCCCTTAATGATGCTATCGCGTTCTTCTTCGCTCATGGCGTAGTGACGCTCGTTGTTCCCCACTTTGATGACGAACAGGGGCGGCTGAGCCAGGTAGATGTGACCCGCGGCCATGAGCGGCTTCATGTACCGATAGAAGAAGGTGAGCAGCAGCGTACGAATGTGTTCGCCGTCCACGTCGGCATCGGTCATGATGACGATCTTGTTGTAGCGCAGCTTGGCGATATCGAAGCTCGGTTCGTCGGGCTTCTCCTTTTCCTTTCGCTTACCGCCAAATTTTTCCAGCGGATCGGCGACGGTCATTTCAAAATCCAATTCTGCGGGCGGAGCGTCGCTGGTTTCCTGCTTCCGTCCCATGGTGAGGTCAATACCTACGCCAAGAGCCGAGATGAGCGACTTGATTTCCTCATTATCCAGCGCTTTGTCCAACCGGGCCCGCTCTACATTGAGAATCTTTCCGCGGAGAGGCAAAACCGCCTGGGTGTGGCGATCGCGTGCGCCCTTTGCGGATCCACCAGCCGAGTCACCTTCGACCAAGAATATCTCGCTGACCGAAGGGTCTTTGCTGATGCAGTCGGTGAGTTTGCCCGGTAGACCAAAGCTATCCATGGCGTTACCGCGACGGATGGATTCGGCGGCCTTTCGGGCGGCTTCGCGGGCACGCTGGGCGATGATCGCCTTGTCCACGATCGCACGACCGTACTTGGGATTCTCCTCAAAGAAGGTGGTGAGTCCGTCGCCAACCAACGAGTTGGTCTGGCCCTGAACCTCGGGGGTCACTAGCTTTACCTTGTCTTGGGAGTTGTAGGACGGATTCTCCAGTCGCAGCGAGATGACGGCGGTAAGGCCATCGGTGATGTCATCGCTGGTGAAGTTGCTGTCCTTCTCCTTCAAAAAGCCCATCTTGCGGGCATAGCTGTTAACCACGCGAGTGAGAGCGGTATTGAATCCGCTGACGTGGGTGCCGCCGTCGGGGTTGTGAATGTTGTTGCTGAACGCCATCAGGGTGACGTTGTAGCCACCGTGGTACTGAAGGGCGACCTCTATCTCGGTGTTCTCGCGGTACCGGCGGAAGTGGATGACCGGGTGCAGCGTATCTTTACCGTCGTTCAGGTCTTCCACCAGCTGTGGAATTCCGCGCTGGAAGTAGAAGGTTTCGGTCTCTTCGGGATTCTGCTCATCGATGTATTCGAACTTGACCTTGCCGTTCAGGTAGGCCAATTCCCGCATGCGGCTCTTAAGGATGTGAGCGTCGTATTCGGTGGTGGTGAGGATGGAATCGTCGGCCAACCATCGCTGAGTGGTGCCCGTCTCGTCGGGTGGGCAGGTTCCAATCTCGCGGACATCGTACTGAGGAATTCCCTTCTCGTACCGCTGCTGATACATCTTGCCGTTTCGCCGAACCGTGGTCTCCATCCACGCCGAAAGGGCGTTGGTACACGACACGCCGACGCCGTGGAGGCCGCCGGCTGTTTTATATCCGCTACTCTCGCCGCCGAACTTACCGCCCGCGTGCAGCACGGTCATAACCACCTGCAGGGCCGAGACGCCCATTTTGCTGTGGCGATCGACCGGGATACCACGACCGTTGTCGCGCACGCTCAAAGAGTTATCGGCGTGCAAGGTCACGATGATGTGGTTACAGTGACCGGCCAGGGCTTCGTCTACCGAGTTGTCCAAAACCTCTTTGAACAGCTGGTGGAGGCCGCGCTTGCCGTTATCGCCCACGTACATACCGGGGCGCTTTCGGACGGCTTCTAGCCCTTCCAGAACTTGGATCTGGTCGGCGCCATAATCGCCTTCGACCTTGGAGAGCATTTCCTCAATTTCTTGAAGCTGTTCATCCGAATTGCTGTTGAGCGCTTCGGCACCAGCCGATAGGTCGTCAGAGGGATTGGGAGTCTGTTCAGACATAGTCGGTAACCGCAGAGACCGGCGTCGCGCCATCTCCGCTAGTCACAGGATACCCTTTGGGTACAAATCTGCCCAGAAATTGGTCAATCGCCATTCGGGATAGTTCGGGACCATTTACCAATCTGGGGCGTAGACAAGATTGGCAACGTAAACTAAGACGCACCGTCCGGGAAGAGCGAATTAAAACCATGAATCCGATGTTGACGTATTTGCGGCGGTCGACCGCCCCCATCACGATGGGCATCGTCGCCGTTCTTGCCGTCGGTTCCGTGGTCTTCTTCTTCAGCAACGGCAACGGCATGCAGTGGCTCACCGCCAGCGTGGAGTGGCCGCAGAAGCCTTGGACGCTTCTGCTGTATCCGTTTGCCTATTCGGGCGTCGGCGGCATCTCTGCTTTGCTGTTTGCCCTCTGTATGATGGCGTGGGTCCTTTACGCCTGCGGATCAATAGAGCGCGAAATTGGCCCAGCGAAGTACATCGCCGCTTGGGCCGCGCTGACAGCCCTTCCCGCGGTGTTGATCCTGGAAACCATGCGGATGACGGGATCGGGATATTCCCTGATGGGCCCGTACCTACCCATCGCCGGCCTGACGGTGGCGTGGGCGACCCGGAATCAGCACGCCCGATTCCTCATCTGGGGCCTCATTCCGGTAACGGGCCGAATCATCGGGTGGATCACCTTGCTGGGGACGTTTTTTACCTTTGGCATGGGGAGTCCCTTTGTCGGGATGGCGGCGATTCTGCCCCTCGTACTCGCCTGGACCTTCGCCACCAACCGCATTCCCTTCTTCAAGTT
>CANFJD010000258.1 GCA_947447315.1 Fimbriimonadaceae bacterium | reverse complement strand
GCAACGGTTTCGGCTTGCCGAAATTTTCGGGAATATGGGACACTAAAACCAACGCGGAGTTGCGCCTACAAACCCATGAAAATAGGAATTTTCACTGCCCTTTTCGGTGACAAAACGCTCACCGAAACCCTCGATATCGTCAAGGCCGAAGGTATCCAGGCCGTAGAATTTGGGGGCGGCGCCTATCCCGGTGCGGCCCACATCGAAATGGAGAAATTGCTGGTCAGCAAGGAAGCTCGGGACCAGTTGCTGAAAGAAGTCGAATCTCGCGGATTGATCATTTCCGCCATTTCTTGCCACGGCAATGCTTTGCACCCAGATGCCGCGGTGGCCAAAGAGCACCACGAGGCTTTTGTTAACAGCGTCAAACTCGCCAGCTTGCTAGGCGTTGGGGTTGTAAACGGGTTCAGCGGCTGCCCCGGCGGTCACCCGGACGATATTTTGCCGAACTGGGTTACGTGTGCCTGGCCCGACGAGTTTCGTGACATTTTGGCGTGGCAGTGGAGCCATCGCGTGATCCCCTATTGGAAAGAGCAGAATGCATTCCTAAAGGAGCACAATGTCAAATTCGCCATCGAGATGCACCCGGGATTCGTGGCGTACTCCAACGATACTCTCCTGCGGCTTCGTCACGAGGCAGGCGAGCAGATTGGGGCGAACTTTGATCCGAGTCACCTGTGGTGGCAGGGGATCGACCCGATTGCGGCGGTTCGCCAGTTGGCTGCCGAAGGTGCATTGTTCCACGTTCACGCGAAAGACACCAAGATTGACGCCTACAATAGCGGTCTGAACGGAAATCTAGACACCAAGAGCTACGGAGACATCGGAAAGCGAAGTTGGGTATTCCGCAGTGTCGGTTACGGTCACAGCTTGGAATGGTGGAAAGATTTCTGCAGCACTCTGCGGACGTTTGGATACGACCACGTGCTGTCCATCGAGCATGAAGATGGCTTGATGAACTCGATGGAGGGCCTCCGAAAGGCCGTGAGCGTGTTGAAGCAAGCCGTCATCTTCGAGGATGCTGGCGAAATGTTCTGGGCCCAGAACTAGTCTCCTGCCATTTCGGCGGCGAATTTGCGCCGGGGTTGATGATTCAACCCCGGCGTTTTTGTATTTTATTCGCCCCGAGATTGGCCTTGTTTGGCTTTTGGATTTCGCGGAAATTGTGTAACGTGAAAACGGTTCAGTGTATAAAAATAATACAAACTTTTCAGTGCTACTATTTTAGTGGCGATAGATTTATACATCGCTAGAATTTATATGAATTGTTTAAGTTCTTATGAATTAAACAAGTAATTAGCGAGAGTATCTGAATCTAAATGAACCTAAAAGTCTTCATTTCTGCCCTTTCTGCACTCATTGGAGGCATGACTTATGCGTCAACGCTCACCGTGACGAGCGTTGATGTTCTCGTGTCGGTGGAAGCGAAGGCAAATGCAGTAACGGATGGAGTTTCAGACACATTTCATTCGCTAACTCAAGCTAACGAAGGAATTGCTGAGGATGGAGGACAGTCAGCTTATGCGGCGACTTACGGTGAAATCACGGATACCGGGTTCGATTACGTAAGTGGTACAAGTCAGTCGTACGCTGAGGCTCACTCAACTGGCATTGGCGAGGCAAGCGGGTTGGCAAGTATCGTCCAGACGGTGAATTTCCATCTTTCGGAGGCGGCGACGTTGGACTACAACTTTTCGGTCCTTAGCCAAAGTACGTCGGACCGAACCAGCGCCGGAATGATTCTGCAGAGTACGAACGAGGGTTTTGCCGGCGGCGGACCATTTGAACTCGCGGGACTCGGCGAATTTACGTCGGGGAACATACTCTTGGCGGCCGGCGACTACTCGCTGCAAATCTTCACGGCAACTTCGACGAGCGTTGCCAGTCTTGAGGATGGCTCCGCATCGGGCAGTGGCTATACATATAGCAACTGGAGTGTCACGGCCCAGGCCGTCCCCGAGCCTGCAACCATGGCGGTATTCGGGCTTGGTGCAGCCGCCCTAGTCCGACGTCGACGCCGCTAAACGGAGTAGCTACGTTCCAACTCACTCCGTCTCCTCACGAACAGTGAGGGGACGGCTCTGTTTGGAGAACGACCAGCCGCGACAGCGGTATTTGGGGTCCGCCGGTATACTCCCCGATTAGCCTTAAGGAGGCTTGTTCGACTTTGCGCTCAAAGAGTTATTTGTTCCTTCTGTTCGTGGTGGCCCTCGCGGTCGGGTTTGGCTTCATCGCCACCAAAGTTGAATACAAGCAAGGCTTGGACATCAAGGGCGGTACGCGGTTAACGTACCAAATGGATCTCTCCAAGTTGAAGCCGGAGGAGCGCAAGAATCTCCCGGATCTTCAAAAGAAGCTTCAGCGGATCTTGGAAAGTCGCGCCACCGGAAGCTTTGGCGTTGCCGAACCATCGATCGTTCCCAAGGGTGACGATCAAATCGTGGTCGAGATTCCGGGCTACACAGACCAAGAGAAGGCTAAGTCCGTTATCGGTATGAGTGCTCGAATTGAGTTCTACTACGCCAAGAACGTTTCTACCGAGGTTCGGAAAGACCTCTATGCGAAGGTTGCGGCCGACAATGACGCCACCGGGGCTCCTCAGGTTAATTTCCAACGAGAGGGCGGCCTTGGCGACGTTCTAAAACCCGGAGACCCTCGTTATCTTGATCTCATCAAGAGTTGGGACCTGATTGTTCAGGGGACCGAAGTTTCGGGGGCGGCAGGCGCACCATCTGGCAGTGGCGGATACCAGCCGGAACTCTTCTTCTCTCCGCAGGGAGCGGAGAAGATGAGCGATTGGAGCCGCAAGCACCAGAGCGATCACGCGAACATCGCTATCGTTCTTGACAACAAGGTTCTCAGCATCGCAGGGCTTAAGCCAGGGGCGGTTATTTCCAACCAGGCTGTGATCGATGGTTCGTTTACGCCCGACTACGTTAACCAACTCACCAGTCTCGTAAAAAGCGGTGCGTTGCCGGTGGACCTGAAGATTCTCAGCACCGAAAAGGTTGATCCGACGATCGGTGCTCAGGCGTTTGACAAAATCGTGCTCGCCGGTGCGGTCTCGTTTGCGGTAATCGCTCTCTTCCTCATCGTCTACTACGCGTTCCCTGGTGTGGTCGCTCTGATTGCGTTGCTGCTCTATGTGCTGTTCACGGTAACCACGCTAGCCGTATTCGGAGCAACCTTCTCACTGGCAGCGATCGCTGGTTTCATCCTCTCGGTCGGCATGGCCGTAGACGCGAACATTTTGGTGTTCGAGCGATTTAAAGAAGAAATGAAGGCGGGCCGCAGTCTGAATGCGGCGATTGAACTTGGCTTCAAGCGGGCTTTCTCTGCGATCGTCGACTCAAACGCTTGTACGATCCTCACCTCTCTCGTCCTTCTCCAATTGGGCACCGGACCGGTCAAGGGCTTTGCCACCACCCTGATCATCGGTGTTCTGATCTCGCTCTTCACGGCGGTGTTCGTCACCCGGTCGCTGCTCATGTTCCTGGTTGGATCCGGAATTGGCACCAATCCTAAGCTGTACGCGGTAGATCGAAACTGGTTTGGCAAGAATCTCGAAGAGAACGCCGATACCAAGCCTTTGCCGGTGGTTCAAAAGTCGAAGAAGTGGTTCCTGATCAGTTTGGCGTCGATCGTGGTTGGTCTTCCGTTCGTCTTCATCGGCGGACTGAAGGGCAATGTGGAGTTCCGAGGCGGATACAGCGCCCAATACAAGCTTGCTGAAGCTTCGGTGACGCCCGGTGAACTTGCCAAGAAGCTTGAGGCGGCTGGCATCAAGGGTGCCAACGTGAAGTTGGGTGGAGAAGGTGCAACCCGATTCGCGGAAG
>CANFJD010000257.1 GCA_947447315.1 Fimbriimonadaceae bacterium | reverse complement strand
TGGAGAACATGAATTTCTACTTCCGGCTGATTGTCGGCGGCCGTCGTGTAAGTGCGGCTCTTCTTGGTGGGAATCGTCGTGTTTCGCTCGATGATCTTGTCGAAGATGCCACCCTGAGTCTCCACACCCAGTGAAAGCGGCGTGACGTCGAGAAGAACAATGTTCTTAACCTCTCCGCCCAGAACGCCCGCCTGAATGGCGGCACCGATGGCAACAACCTCGTCTGGGTTTACCGATCGGTTCGGCTCCTTACCGGTGAGTTTCTTCACTAGTTCCGAAACCTGCGGCATTCGTGTGGATCCGCCAACGAGGATGACTTCGTCCACTTCGTTCGGAGCCATCTTTGCCGCTTCCAGAGCGTCGAAGAACGGCTTCTTCACGCGCTCCATCAGGTCGGCGGTCAGTTCTTCGAACTTAGCGCGAGTGAGGTTAAGATCGAGGTGCTTCGGACCATCCTGATCTGCCGTGATGTACGGCAGGTTGATATTGCTGGTCATCTGGCTGGAAAGCTCGATCTTGGCGCGCTCAGCCGCTTCTCGTAGTCGCTGAACGGCGGCCTTGTCCTTAAGCAGATCAACGCCCTGGTCCTTCTTAAACTCGTTGGCCATCCAGTCGACGAGCTTATTGTCGAAGTCGTCACCACCCAAGTGGCTGTCACCGTTCGTACTGCGAACCTCGAATACGCCGTCGCCAACTTCCAGCACCGACACGTCGAAAGTACCGCCGCCAAGGTCGAACACCAAAATCGTTTCGTTGGTCTTCTTATCCAAACCGTACGCAAGCGCCGCGGCCGTCGGCTCGTTGATGATGCGGAGAACTTTAAGACCGGCGATTTCGCCCGCGTCCTTGGTCGCCTTTCGCTGGGCATCGTTAAAGTAAGCCGGAACGGTGATAACGGCCTGGTCGACGGCCGTTCCCAGATAGGCTTCGGCGTCCGCCTTCAACTTCTGCAAAATCATCGCCGAGACTTCTTCCGGCGTCAGATCTTTCCCAAGAGCCGGGACCGTGACCGCGGCGTTGCCGCCCTTACCGGTGGTGACCTTGTAGCTAATTCGGGATGCTTCGTCCTTTACATCGGCTACGGTGTGCCCCATAAATCGCTTAATGGAGCTGATTGTATTCTCGGGGTTCATCACGGCCTGGCGCTTGGCGGTGACGCCCACGACGCGCTCACCGTTGTTCTTAAAGCCGACGACGCTGGGGGTGGTGCGGTTGCCCTCGGAGGTGCTAATCACCACCGGCTCGCCGCCTTCCATCACCGCGACCACCGAGTTGGTGGTACCTAAGTCAATTCCTACTGTTTTTCCCATGTTCTTATACTAAACTTACGTGAGTCCATTAGACTCACTTCTTTGTTACAGAGAGATGATACCTACTATCTAACGTCGACCGATGCCCCCGGATAGGTCCAACGCCTCCCGTCGGTTAAGATGGGTGAGTGCCCGAGTTGCCAGATGTGCTCTTGTACAAACAGCGGATTGCCGAACGCGTTATCGGTCAGACCCTTAATTCTCTCTGGGTCAGTTCGTTTTCCGTGCTGAAAACAGTTGCTCCTAAGCCGGAAGAGTTTTCCGGTAAAGAGTGCGTTGCCGTCGGACGCATCGGCAAGCGAATCGTTCTAGAATTTGATGGCGGGTGTACTGCGGCGATCCATCCAATGATCGCCGGAAGGTTCACGTGGGGTCCGCCCGCCACCGCTAAGCCGCGTGACCGCGACACGCAATTTGGCTTCGATTTTCCAAACGGTCGACTTCTTCTTAAGGAATTTGGGCACAAGAAGCGGGCTCAACTCCATCTCTTCTCCGAACCCGCGGCGGCGCAAAAGCTGGAACGCGGTGGAGCGGACCTATTCACCCTAACGCCGCAGGACTTTCAGGTGCGTTTGCAACTCGAAAACTGCACCCTCAAGCGCCGACTCACCGATCCATCCGTCTTCGACGGCATCGGAAACGCTTATTCAGACGAGATCCTATGGGCGGCCCAACTGAGCCCGGTCAAACTCACCGGGAGCCTCGATTCGGTTAGTTGCCACCGCCTTCACCAATCCGCTATCGCTACTCTGACGCACTGGATTTCGCAATTGGACGCCGACTTTCCCGGATTCCCGACTCCGAAGAACATCACCGCATTTCGCCCCGATTTTGCCGTGCACGGTCGGGCGGGGCAACCATGCCCACGTTGCGCGCACCCCGTCCAACGGATCGTATATGCCGAAAACGAGTGTAATTACTGCGCCGTTTGCCAAAACGGCGGCATTGTTCTGGCCGACCGATCCCTCAGTCGCTTGCTGAAGGACGATTGGCCGCGATCGATCGATGAGTGGGAACAGAAGTTCGGCTAGCGGGATCAATTTTTCACATCGACGGGATGCACAACCTGTATCTTCGGAGTAGAGTAGATGAGTAATGAGCGTTAACTTCACCATTAATTTTTCATTCGAAGATGGTTGGTGGACATCACAGATCGTTGAAGAACCAGCGGCGATCGGACAGGGCCGCACGAAAGAAGACGCGAAATTCAATGTTCTAGGCGCTTTACACGACCTGTATGAGGCGCGACGACTCCGCGCCACGGTTACCGCCGAGCGCGAACTGATCACTCTGTCCGGCTAGCGCCCGGCGGGCCTAGGTAAGCCAAGTTGCTTACAGATTGCCCTTACGGTGCCTGGGGCAATCTCAGAATGTCGCGGGACGCTGGATTGCTCACCCACGGAATTTACGACGATCGTGTGCCCGCCCCCCTCATGATCCACCCGACACCCGTGGGCCCGTAGGTGTTGCATCAGGTCTCGACGACTCACCGGGCGCGCTAACTCCGACCCAGTAAGGTAGACAATTCGTAAGCCTCAACTTCCGAAATCCACGAAACTCCTTCCGCAACATTTGCCCGACGGCAGAGTTCGTTCCACACCTCCCCAAACGGAAGGCACTTGGCTTCCTCCATCAAGGCGAGTTTTTGGGCAAACTTGCCCTCCGATTCAAGTTCTTGTACCCGCGCGGTTGGATCCAGAAACGCGTACAGAAGGGCTTTTCGAGTTGATCGAATCCCGAGTATGTAAGCCGCGATTCGGTTCACCGACGCATCGAAGAAGTCTAACGCAACGATCATCCGATTCATCGCTCCGCCTCGTTGAAATTCCAAGAACACGTTCTTGAGTTCATCGCTGAAGATGACAATGTGATCACTATCCCATCGCAACGGGCGAGACGTGTGCAACAAGATTCGGTCTTGAAATTGCAGAAGCGACGAAACCTTGTCGGCGATGGATTCAGTGGGATGAAAATGCCCCATATCCAAGCAGAACAGCTTCTTCCGTGAAAGCGCGTACTGCGTGTAGAACTCGAACGAACCCACCACGTAATCTTCACTCCCTAAGCCAAACAGTTTGGACTCCACGGCATCAACGCAGCCGGGGATGGGTTCCGCCAGGATCTCGTCTAACGATTCTGTCAGCTGGCGACGCGGACTCCAACGGTCGGCTGGGTGGTCCTTCGCCCCGTCAGGAATCCAGTGATTGTTGACGCAGTCATTCCCTTGCGCGCTCGCCATAGCGGCGGCAATTTTTCGGGCAGCAATCCCATGCCGAACCCAAAACTTGCGAATCTCGGTATCGGCGCTGGACAGTGTGAACCCCGCGTCCGCCTTCGGATGCGCGAAGTAAGTCGGATTAAAGTCGAGCGAAATTCCCTGTTCAGCCGCCCAAGCCATCCAGTTTCCAAAGTGGGCCGGTTGCAGTTCATCTCGTTCGACCTTTTGACCGGCAGTTTCCGCGTACGACGCGTGCAGATTCACGCGGTGGACGCCCGGAACCAGGCCAATGACCTTTGCTAAGTCCGCCCGAACCTCTTCG
>CANFJD010000256.1 GCA_947447315.1 Fimbriimonadaceae bacterium | reverse complement strand
GAGGCTGGACGTGAAAGCGGCGCTAATGCCCGTGATTAGAAATACGGTGGCAGCGAGGATGAACGAGTCGGCCCGGCCCCAGCCGGCTACGTCGGTCGATTTGCCATAGATGACAAAGATGATGACGACAAAGAACCCGCACCACACGGTTTGCTGAAGCAACTTGGCGAAGAAATTCGCTTTAAATTCCAGCTCACGAATCAGCGATGTGCTGACAAACGTTCGATATATCCGCCAGTATCGCTCCATTAAGCAAAGCTTACTACGGCTTCTCGATAACCGGGGATAAACTCGCGCGGTGCTTGTGACGTTTCTCGTCTCCATGGCTTTGGCCGCCGCGATGCGCGTGGCAATGGGACGGTGGCTGGCGGATCGAGATTCGGCGCTTCAATGGAGCCTCGCGGGTCTTGCGAGTCTCGGTCTTTTCGGCTTGGTGGTCTTTCTCAGCTACTCGGCAGGGGTGCCAGCGGCAGCTTGGGCAGTTGGCGCCCTGTTGGTTGCGGTTGCCATTTTCACTTCCGTTCGCAAAGGACTGAACCGAGGAAAGCTGCAAATCGGTCCCGGATCCCGGTTAGCCGTTGGCATCGGACTGCTGCCGATCCTGCTCTCACTGATCGGCGCGGCCGCTCCCAGCACCACCCTCGATTGGGATAGCTTGGCCTACCACCTGGCGGTACCGAAGATTTGGTTGAACGACGGGCACACCAGCTTTATCTCTTACATTCACCACAGCAATTTCCCCCTTAGCATCGACTCACTGTTCCTGTTTGGCATGAGTTACGGCGGCGAGACGGGCGCAAAATCCTTCAGCGTGGTGCTGTTCGCACTCGCAATCATGGGTGTTTTTGGGCTGGCGCGAGAAACGTATGGCGAAAAGGCCGCCCTCTGGTCGGTCGCGGCGTATTCCACTATCCCCATGGCGATTTGGCTTTCGGGCACGGCCTATATTGATGTCGCCCACGGGGCGTACGGTGGACTGGGCATATTCCTGCTTGCCCAAACTGTTCAAGATTCAAGCCGTAAAGATAATCTCATCCTGGCTGGCATCATGCTCGGTTTGGCGGCCGGTACCAAATACACGGGGCTACAAACCGTTGGGGTCGCGATGCTCGCGGGCCTCTTCTTTCTCATCCGTCAAAAGGAATCTCCGTTCAAATTGGCGATTCCGCTGGCCCTAGTCGTTGTCATATCCGGCACCTGGTATGTCCGTAATGTCGTCAATACGGGCAATCCGGTTTATCCGTTCTTCTATTCGGCCCTAAAGGGCAAGAACTGGTCAGACTATAACGCCAAGATCTACTCGAACGAACAGCAGACTTTCGGGGCCGGTCGAGAGTTGGCGGAAAACTATACGGCCGGGAAATTGGAACCGAGCCGCCTTGGGGCCAGCGTCTTGGGTCTGGCGTACCAACCGGGGAGGTACATCAATCCGGCACCGACGCAGGGCAGCGGCCTCCCAATGGGGGCGATTGGGCCGGTAATTTTGGTCGCCCTTCTCGCCTGGTTGGCAAGTGGACGATTGGGTCGACGGGAGGGATACGTTTCCGCTTGCTCGATCCTGATGTTTCTGGCCTGGTTTGCGCTGAGCCAGCAATCGCGCTACATATTGACGCTGGCCCCGCCTTTAGCCATTCTTGCTGGCGGCGCGATCGTTCAACTTTCGTTTGGGCGAATTCTGGCGATTTTGGTACCGTTACAGGCGGCATTCGGGCTGTACTTCAACTATCAATTCGTGGCGAAAGATCAACTTCTCGTGGTGGGCGGCAAAATCACTCCCGACGAGTACCGTCGGGCCACGACCTCGTTTGCTGAGCCAGCCACCTGGATAAATGAGCATCCCACGAAGCGAGTGGCACTATACGATGAAGTGTTCGGCTATCTACTTAACGTGCCGTATTTCTGGGCAAACCCTGGCCACACCACCGAGTTGGGTTACGAAACCATGCGTACCGGAGATGATCTGGTTGAAAATCTCACTCGGCTGGGAATTGACCGTGTCTACGTAAACACGGCTTTCTGGCCGAAGGAGCAAACGGGGGCATGGCTGGTCGACGCGGGACTGGCGACTGATGGGCCAGGAATGACGCCGGAAGAGAAGAAATCCCTCTTCGATGAGTTGCAAGTTCGTTGGAAGCCATTGCTGGCGGAGGCAATTCGCAGCGGGAGGTTAGTTCCTGAAAACCAAATTCGCCGAGCGTTCATTTTTCGGGTTCGGTAATCTTTGCCTCACATGAATGGCGTCCTGATCCAATCGATAAAGCGGCACGAAGATACGCGCGGGTGGCTCGTTGAGCTTTTCCGTACCGACACTTTGCCAGAGGGGTTTGAGCCGGCAATGGGATACCTCAGCGTCACCCACCCCGGTATCGCCCGTGGGCCGCACGAACATGTAGATCAGACCGACGGTTTTTTGTTTTTTGATGGCGAATACGAGCTGCACCTTTGGGAGAACCGACCCGACCAAGGCGAATTGCACGAGGTTCACCAGGTGGGGCGTGCCAACCCGGTTTTTGTGACGGTGCCGCCGGGCGTGGTTCATGCCTACCGAAACGTGGGGACGGAGGATGCGTTTGTGATCAACATCCCGAACCGGCTGTACGCCGGGGTGAATCGCTCCGAACCGGTGGATGAAATTCGGCATGAGGACGCTGCTGATTCGCGGTTTAAGTTATGAAAGTCCTAGTCACCGGAGCCGCCGGATTTATTGCCAGTCACTTTTGTCGCGTTTTAAGACGAGACCGACCGAACGTAGACTTTGTAATTCTGGATGCCCTTACGTATAGCGGAAATCGGTCAACCTGCGCTGATTTAGATGCACCTTTTTACGAGGGTCGGATAGAGAATGCCGAGATCGTTTCGAAGATAATTCAGACCGAAAAGATAACCGATATCGTTAACTTTGCGGCAGAAAGCCATAATGATCGGTCACTCAGCGAAGGGGCAAGTTTTCTCTTCAGTAACGCTTTGGGGGTAGAAAACCTGCTTCATTTCACCCGAAAGTTTGGGCTAAACCGGATGGTTCATGTCAGTACCGACGAAGTGTACGGAACTATTAGTGAGGGGCACTTTACGGAGTCGACGCCGCTGGCTCCGAACACTCCTTACAGCGCCAGCAAAGCGGCGGGAGATTTGCAGTGTCGCGCGCATTTCAAGGCGTACCAAACGCCGGTTATTATCACCCGCGGCGGGAATACCTACGGGCCGTTCCAGTATCCAGAGAAGCTTATTCCCTTCTTTGCCGTTCGGCTTATTCTTGGCAAAAAAGTTCCGCTCTATGGGGACGGAAGTCAAATTCGGGAATGGATTCATGCCGAGGACCACGCACGCGGAATTTTGACCGCATGGGAAAAAGGTACGCCCGGCGAGGCCTACAACGTGGGTGACGTGAATGAACGGACGAATCGACAAATCGTGGACATCTTACTGCGCGAAACTGGCCGCGATGAATCACTGGTCAAATACATTGAGGATCCCCGGAAGGGAGCTCACGACGCCCGGTACAGCATGACTACCGAGAAAATCAGGGCGTTGGGTTGGCATCCCCAGAAGCCATTCATTGAAAGCCTACGTGAAACAATTTCGTGGTACCAGACTCACGAAAGTTGGTGGCGACCAATCATCGAGAAGCCGGAGTATCAATCATTTGTGGCGGCATTCTACGGGAAATCGCTCGGGCCGGACCTTTAAGCTGGCACCAGGCGACACAACTGGGCTTCCAAAAACTCACTTAAATTTCCACCGCCAAAATGGACGCCGGGAACGCCAGCGGCCGCGGCAGCTTGCATGTCGGACGGCTTATCGCCAACGAAAATTGATGAAGCGAGATCGATGTTGAGCACCGCAGCAGCTTCGAATATCATGCCGGG
>CANFJD010000255.1 GCA_947447315.1 Fimbriimonadaceae bacterium | reverse complement strand
TCATGCATGTGCCTTGAGCCCCGAACGAAACGGAAAGGCTAGTTACCAAGTGAGTTCGTCGAATCGGTCCCCAATTCACCTCAGCCTTGGGGAGTACGCTGGCATTGAAATGACGCCACCAGCCTTCGTGCCAGCCCGATTTCGGATTCTCTGGGCCGCCACCAATTCAAAAACTTCAAACCATACTTCGCGAGGGTTGGGGTTTTTACCCTCTTTGTATTGGTACTCCGGACGGGATTCGAACCCGCGATCTTCGCCGTGAGAGGGCGATGTCCTAACCGCTAGACGACCAGAGCACTTACCCATATTTTACCCGCTGTGACCCAGTGGCTATTTCCAACCGAGCATTCGCCGGTAAGTCCAGGTCCGGGCTAGGTTGGCTTGATCCGACACGTGATCTCCCGATTCGCGGATGCCAGGCGGGGCTACGTTGCGGCCGGTGATGCCGCTGGGTGATAGCTGCACCAGTTGAATGTAAGTGCCGCGGTTGCTGTAGGGCACGGGAATTTGGTCGGGGCTGGGAATGCGGCCCGATTGATAGGGACGGTACAGATCTCGCGCTAATGCGCTCGAAGCAAGGCCCGGAACATCCCGTTTGCCACGATAATCGATCTTCGTCTTGCCTTGGAGTGCGCGGAGGATGACGCTGGGCTGGGCGACCAGCCGAAAGTTAGACTCCCCGAGGAAATCGCCGGTGGTATCGACAAAGAGGTCGCGTCGCAAACGGTCAAGCCAGGCGCGGTAGTAGGGAGCTACTTCGGAGCCATCCAGCAACCAGCCGTCGAACCCGGCTAGATTAGTATCGGCCTTGGCGAACGGGGCGAAGGCGGGCCAGGTTTCGTCGGTTCGCGCGATTTGCCAAGCAGCGCGCTCAAGTCGCTGGATATTGTAAGGGGCCGCGCCAAGTGCGGCTTTAAGTTCTGAATTGCGGAAAATTGCTCCCCAGGCGGGGGTATCGGAATTTGGCCACCAAGCGGTGGGCTTGTTGTTCCAGTTGAAGAGGATGCCGCTGGGAGGGTCCATGACGTGCGGCATTTGGTCAGCAGAGGCAAAACCGGTCCAGGTTTGGGACTCTTCAATGGGTAAGCGAGGATCAATGCCAGATTTCCTTAGCGGATACCGTCCGCAGTAGCGCCATCCGATGTGACCATCTCGGGTAGCCCAAAATGCATTGAAATTGAGCGTGGTTTTCCAAAGCGCCCGATCGAATTCCTCCCCGGTTTTGGCGCGCCATGCGACATCCAACGCCGTGGTACTTTGCAGTTCAGTCCCGCGGAACGCGGATTTCTGGGTGATCACGAACGCGTCCCGCTTCATCACCACCGGATCGCCGCCAACCGTCAATCGCTCGACAATTTCGTTTCCGCGGCCCTTCACCTTGAGAGTGCGCTCGGTACGAACAACCTTTCGTAGGTCACGCACGACGACCATGTCTTCGGTATCGGCGACCCCGGTCGTTAGTCCCCAAGCAACGCTAGGCGTCGTTCCCACAAGCACGCCCGGAATGCCGGGCACGTCCATCCCTTCAAACTTCAGGGTGGGAGTATCCATGCGAATTTGATGCACCACGCTTGGGTTCGAAAATCCCATCTGCGGGCCGCTTAGCAGCAGAGGGTGCCCAGATTGGCTCATTTTTGGGCTCACCACCACCGCATAACTACCGGTATGAAATGGGGCCGAAACCCGCTCGGCGATTAACCGAGTCTCGGTCCGTTCCGCCACCTTTACCGCCGCGGCCAAGTCTAGCAGGCCAAGCGGCGGTAGACCGGCGTACTGCCGCTCGGTATCTCGCTGAGACCATTTAGGAAAGGGAACCCGAGGATTCATATCGTCCCCGGGCACCAGGGTAGGTAACGATCCCGATGTGTCGGTGAAAACGAAGTCATCAAAGAAATCAAACTTTCGGGATTTGAGGATTGGCTTCGTCTCTGCGTACTTCAGCAGAAGCAAATTTCGGAGTTCACCCGCTCCTCCCCGCCCAAATCGCTGGAGCAGATTGATGTTGATCGCGACCGAATCCAGGACCGTCCACGGAGCAGGAGTAAAGCCATTGGATGCATATCCCTCGGGAAGGGGAAGTGTTGAGATTCGTTCGTTGATGCCATCGGCGTAGGCGGCGTAATCCTCCCGCAACCGATCGGGAAGAGCGTCAAACTGAGCCTGAAGTTCAGCGTCCGTATAGCCCGTCTTGAGGGTTTCGCGGTCAGCCGCCGCATAGGAAGGGCCCAAAACCTCACTCATGCACCCGCGCGAAAGTCGCCGGCTCATTTCCATTTGCCACAACCGATCTTGGGCCACGGCGAACCCCAGACCGCGAAACCCTTCGGCTTCGGTGGCTGCCACCACGCTCGGTATGCCCCATTCGTCGCGTTCAATAGTCGGAAGGGGGAGCAGAACTCCTAGGGCAACGATCGCGGCAAACGCCATGGATGCGTTTTACCGCCATCCGGCTAAATCAGGGAAGCGAACGACGGTCAGAACGACCGATAGCCTTCTTGGTGACGTACCAATAGCCCAGATAGCCGAGGCCACCGATCACAAGAATCGGCGTGAGGAGCGTTATCAGGGTTCCGACGACAATACCGACGATCTTAATCACCACAAATAACCCGATGACAAGGCCGATAATCGTAAGAATAACTTTGGTGGTGTTCGACATAAGAGGAACCTCATTTAAACTTACTCCGGTGGCGCCGAAGCAATAGGACGTTCGGCCATGAAGTAGATTATGGGTATGAGCCTTTCGGTTACGCGAGCGGCGGCGTTCGACGCCTTGAGTGATGATCCGCTAAAGATTGATGCACAGTTGGTGGCCGATTGGCTGGTGCGGTTTCTGCGCGACGAAATGTCTCGACGCCGTGGAATCAGCAAGGCCGTTCTTGGTCTCTCCGGGGGCGTCGATTCTGCGGTGGTGGCTTACCTCGCTGCCCGCGCTTTCGGGCCAGAGAATGTGTTCGCCTACCGAATGCCGTACAAAATCTCGAGCCAGGATTCGCTAGATCACGCTCAGTTGGTGGTGGATGACATCGGAATCAATGTCGAAACGCTCCCCATCACGGCGATGGTGGATGGTTATGTTCTCAATTATGAGTCGGAAATTTCTCCCGCGCGATTAGGCAATGTATGCGCCCGATGCCGGATGATCACCATTTTTGACCAGAGTGCAAAGGTCGGCGGCTTACCCGTCGGTACCGGCAACAAGTCAGAACGACTCTTCGGATACTACACCTGGCACGCCGACGATTCTCCCCCGATTAATCCGATTGGTGACCTGTTCAAGACCCAAGTGTGGCAACTGGCCGAGGTACTGGGAGTGCCGCAACCGATTATCCAAAAGCCCGCCAGCGCGGACCTAGTGAAAGGACAGACGGACGAGAGCGACTTTGGAATCACTTACGCCAAGGCGGACCGGATTTTGTACTACATGACCCAGGGATACACCCAAGAAAAGCTCGTCGAAATGGGATTTCCCGCCGATGAAGTTGCTCTCACATTTCGGCGGGTCGATGGAACTCACTGGAAGCGTCGGCTACCCACCGTAGCGATGCTTTCTAGCAGCGCTATTGGGGAGTATTACCTGCGACCCGTTGACTTTTAACGGTTAACCGCCAAAGTCGCCGCCACCGAAATCACCTCCGCCGAAGTCGCCTCCGCCAAAATCGCCACCGGTGTCAAAAGATCCCGAATCGAAGCTTCCACCGGTGTCGAATTGTCCACCGCCGTCCGATTGGCTGTCACCGTAGTTATTGATCGTGATGTTGTCGCCAGACTGATATCCCGCGTGATTCCAGCCGTTAAACGCGCTACTTATGGCTGAAAACATCAGCATGTCTCCAAAAAACGAACCTGAACCGAATCCGCCGTAGGTTTGCTGGCTGTAGCCAGGGTTGTAT
>CANFJD010000254.1 GCA_947447315.1 Fimbriimonadaceae bacterium | reverse complement strand
TTATCTAAGGGCAGGCCAAACTCGTTCTGGCGTGCTACGTAGCTTTGAACCTCCCTCTCCACCAGTGCTTGATCGAACAAATTGAGGTTCAGCAATCGGTCCCACACAAGGTTGTATTTCTGGCTCCAACTTCCCGCTCGATCAAACGATAGGCGAGTGTGACCCCCGTCTTCCGCCATCTGCCGCCAAGCGTTCGCCATCGTGCGGGTCTTCTGGGCAATCTCCGGTGCCATAGAATCCTGTCGACGCGCAGCCAGATGTCCGTATGCTGCCAATCCCAGGATGGCTTTGACCGAGAGGTTCGCGTTGTGCGCCAGATGTCCCGCGAAGTCGTCCGTACAAAGCTGATTCTCTGGATCAAGTCCCAAGTCGAGAAGGTAATCGGCCCACTTCTTCAAGGTCGGGCGATAGTTGTCAAAAAGATCACGCTTGCCTGACCATGCTTCGTAAGCCGCCACTAAGATAAGCAGGTTGCCGCATTCCTCAACCGGCATCTGATTCTCTTCGGTACGTTCTCCGCCGCCGTAAACCTGACCATTTGCCAGCGGATACTGGCCCAAATCGTGGGGAGCGAAAGAAAACTTCCAGCGCTTTGACGCGGCGTAGAACATGATTGGCTCAATCATTGCCCGGACCAATTCCGGGTTTTTCCAAAGAAACAGCGGCGCGCTGGGGTAGGTCACGTCCACCGTCCCGATGCATCCGTTAGAAAAGTTCTCTTTGCTCAACATTAGCAACATGCCGTTGATATCGCGGGCAAAACCGTGAGCGGCAATGGCTTGTCGATAGGCTAGTGTGGTGATTGAAGCGAGATCATCGCCGCCGGCTTTTACCGACTCGGACTGTACTTCCGCATCAAATTGGGCAGCACGGGCGGCCACTACCGCTCGCTCAGCCCAAGCCGTTTCCACCAGTTCGGTCGCTCCCGCATGAAATTCTCGCCATAGTGGGCGAAGTTTGCGACCCAAGAATTCGAACGCCCACTCTTCATCGTAGGCGAGCATAAATTCGTGGGTCGTCCCCGTGGATACGCCTACTGCCGCCGGCCAACCGTCATCGGTTCGGCGCGGAAAATCCAAGCTATCCGCAACCGTCAGTTTCCCGGTCTCAGCGAAAATACGTCGCGAATCATCGGATAAGGCAATCCTCGACTCCCCCTTCCCGGTTACGAGATAGGCGGTACCCCATTCGATTCTTAAGTCATCACCCGATCTATTCAGCGGCTGCTGAGTGGCCTTTCGAATCCAGGCCCCGTGTAATTCCGCGAGTTTGAAGGATGCCCCCGCCACTTCTTGGTTTGAGCGGTCAACTGCTACCTCGCCGGGCATATCGAGATAGACCGTTGCCTCACGATTGGTCCGGACGGTCACGTAGGTGACGGGCCGCGAAACCAAATCCAAATCCTCCGCTAAAATTGGGGACAGGAATGTGACCGTAAGTTCATTCCCGTCGGCTTCGAAGGTATACACCGTGGATGTAGCCGTCACTTTCACCGACGACTGACGCATCTTGTCACCCATCCGAACTGGATTTCCCATCCAGACATATGTTCGGTCGCCGAATCACACCAGACCGCAAAGCCCATGGGTGGCACCTGTCCAGTGCCGTGGCCAATCCGCATTGAGCTGGTCGCTCATGCTCCAAATCGAGAAATATGGCGAATGCGTGACGAGAGGAACTGCCGGCGGTCGAATCACCCTGCGAGATTACATGAATCGATCAGCTTTGAATACCGATTTAGAGGACTATTTTGGTCCGCCAATGATTCCCTTCTCTTGCCAATTTCGCAGCATATCTTCCCGGACCACATCCCATATCCGATGCTTGCGCCAGTGGGTGATCACCCTGGGTACGTAGCCGAAAATATTAAACACATCACGGTATAAATCCACCGCTGCGGCAATCCTCTCGTTCGTATGTCGACGCGCCTGCAACGATGCTAGGTCGTAAACCAAGTAGAACAAAAAGACGAAATTTGTACCCAAGGCAATCGCGGTCGTTCGAGCTGGCACGCCATACCTAATATCGAGAAACGCAATTACGGCGGAGCTACCAAAAAATCCCGCCAGAAAAGCGGCCGGAAAGCTGAAGTCGCGGCCGCTGCAATTTGCATATAACGTTACCGAGAGGCAACCAACCGCGATCGCCCACGCTGGGAATTGAGGCAGATCCGCAAATAAGAGCCCCACCAGCACACTGATGAACGGCAGGGCCAATCGACTCCATCGGGCTTCCAACGAAGAACCTCGCGTGCGAATTCTCCATCCGTCCAGTAGCAGCAACAGCGCAACCAAAACTGCGAGAACCGCTAGAACCGGAATGCGCTTTCCGTCTGGTACCGATCGGTACAGCCAACCGGTGATTCCGGCTAACCCGACGGAGGCCGCGTGCCAATTTAGAGCACCTCTAATGAACCGAATACGCTCCCGGTACGGGGCCGCCGTTACGTTTTGCGGCACCTCCAACGGCTCTGGAACGAAGTTGGGGACGTACACCGCAGTTACCAGATGGGATAGCAGAGGATTGGTCGGGATGACAGGATTTGAACCTGCGACCTCTGCGTTCCGAACACAGCGCTCTACCAAGCTGAGCCACATCCCGACGGGTCTTCTATAATACCGCGCATTAATCCGCCTTTAACCGCTACCGGCTATATTCAAATAATGAGTCAGTCCGATCCTTTCGGCAATATCAGTCGTCGGGGCCTTTTAGCGGCGGGTGGCGCCGCGTTGGCGGCGGCGGCAATCCCTTCTGCGGCATTGATCGGACCCCGCAAATCGCTCCGCGTCGCCCATCTCACGGATTTTCATATTCAACCGGAGCTGAGGGCGAACGAAGGCTCGCACGCCGCATTCGCCCACGCAATGAGCCAGAAACCTCGGCCCGATCTGGTGCTGACCGGCGGAGACCACATCATGGATGCATTCGCCCAAACCGAAGCCCGCACCCGATTGCAATGGGACCTTTTCGACAAGATTCGGCAGGATCATCGGTCGGTGCCCATTCAAGCCGCCATTGGTAACCATGATATTTGGGGCTGGAACAAAAAGGACAGTCTGACGGACGGAAGCGAACGGCTGTGGGCGAAGAAGTGGTTTGCCGAATTCTTCCAACGTTCCCTCACCTACACAAGCTTTGATCAGGGCGCATGGCATTTCGTGATTCTCGACAATGTGCTGCTTACTCCGGATGGCTACAACGGCGTTGTGGACGACGCACAAGTGGAGTGGTTAAAGGCCGATCTCGCCGGTACGCGCCGTCCGACGCTCATTCTGAGTCATATTCCGCTCCTTTCGGTAACCGCCCTGGTCGGAGGATACGACCAAAAGTCTGGCGAATGGAACGTGGGTGGCAATGTGATGACCAAAAATTTGGCGGCATTGCAAGAAATCTTCCGGGCCAATCCCCATGTAAAAATTGCTCTCAGTGGTCATACCCACCAAATCGACCGGGTGGATTTTGACGGGGTCACCTATTTTTGCGGTGGCGCGGTGTCGGGAAACTGGTGGAAGGGACCGCTAGGTCGGTTTAATCCTGGATACCGCGTCCTCGACCTCCATGAAGACGGACGTTTCACCGAAAAATTTGTGGAATGGGGCTGGCGGCCCACCTGACGTAGATTCGGTCGCGGTAAGGTTCACCTATAGCGGCATAAACCAAGAATTGAGTCCCGCAAATACGAGTCACCGCAAAAGGTGAACGTTCCTTCGGGACTAAGACATTGAGGTACCGGGCGATATAACTTACTTATGATCATGCCATCTGGCTACGAAGGGGTCTACGAAGTCCTACAAACAATCATGGAACCAAAGGAAATGATTCCCGGACAGGTTGCCCGCGAAAGCCAATTGATGGACTGTGAGCTTTTTGAGAAGGAAGGTCGAATTCGACTGATTGGC
>CANFJD010000253.1 GCA_947447315.1 Fimbriimonadaceae bacterium | reverse complement strand
TCCCGAATACGCTACCGCCGAGTGTGTGACGTTGGCAGGTATTGCCACGCATGACGTGGCGGGAGACGAGACCCTTCGTCGAGCGGCGCAAGACTATGCCGCCCGAATTGGACGGCAAGTCCGGGTCTACAAAAACAACACCGACTTTCACGGCGCTAGCTACGGAACCCACGAGAGCTATCTCGTTGATCGGTCCCACGGGTTCGATCGACTCTTTGCCGCAATCACGCCGATGTTAGTGGCGCGGCAAGTGCTAACCGGGGCTGGAAAAGTTGGCGCCGAAATGGGCTTCTCTGCTAACTACCAAATTAGTCAACGGGCCGATTTCTTTATGGAGCCGGCGAACGCCGAGACGCTCTATCGTCGGCCTATCTTTAATACCCGCGACGAGCCGCACGCGGAGCACGCTCACTTTGTCCGTCTTCACGTCATCAGCGGAGACAGCAACATGATTGCCGCGGCGACAGCACGTAAAATTGGGTTGGTCAAGATCGCGCTCAGACTATTAGAGATCGGCGAGAATCCAGAATGGCCGATTGCGGACCCCGTACGGGCATTTCAGGGCCTGAGTCGAGACGAGAGCTATGAGTTCAAGGTCCCACTAAAAAACGGTCGTTGGACGACAGCCTACGAAATCCTGGAATCCTACTTTGCGGCGGCGGAGCGATTTGGCGTGTTAACCGACGAAGAAATGGGCGTGGTGACGGAATCAAGGCGATTGCTCACTGCCATTCAAGATGATTTTCCGTCTTTTGCCTACGATGTGGACTGGGCGGCTAAGCGGATGCTACTGGAGAACTACATGGAGAGCGAAGGTACGGATTGGCGCGATCCTAGTCTTTCCGCCTTTGATCTGGAGTACCACAACCTTGACCGGGATGAAAGTCTGCATGAGGGAATGGTAGAAGCTGGAATGGTTCGCCCCAATCCTCCTTCAGCCGCTCGGGCCGAGCCGACCCGGGCCAGGGCACGATCAATCGCCGTCTCCCGATTTGCGGAGAATTTACAGACGGCAAACTGGCGGAGCTTGACGTTCCGGGTGAACGGAAATGTACATGAGGTCGCTTTACCGCCAAATGCGTTGTATCCTGACTCCATCGATGAGATTCATGACGTAGAAGCGTTTATAAGCGCGCTGCGTCAAGTAGCGACGGAAAACTAAAAATGGATGAGCGAAGACAAATGCCAACTGGACCCGGCACCGAGCGAAAGCTAGGCGACGACAGCGGTCCCTCTGCCCCCGATGTGAAACGACCCGAAGGTGGCAACGAACTCATGCGTCGCATGAAGAAAGTCGACCCGGATCAGGCGAAAAAGTATCGCCAGCGAAGCGGGCAATGATGGCAACCGCGACCGATTTTGCCGAATTGGTACGGGATCTGCGGCCAGCGATGCATGGCCCCGGTGCTCTGAGCGACCAACTGGAAACCCACGGCACCACGGTGATTTCACTCCGCTACGATGGCGGTGTGCTGACTCTGGCGGATCGCCGAGCGACCGCGGGCAATCTGATCATGTACGATCGCGCGGAGAAGATCATGGCGCTGGACGACAGCACCGTGGTTGCAATTTCCGGTGCCTTTGCCAGATCGGTGGAGGTATGTCGCTACCTAAAGCACAACCTGAAGTACTACCGTCGCGTGAACCTCACCGAGATGTCCACAGAAGGCAAGCTCTCCGAGATCAGCCGGGCTTTGGCGGGCAATGCGCCAATGGCGATGCAGGGGATCGGCCTGTTTCTTCCAATTGTGGCCAGCTACGACCGAAAGAGTGACCAGTTCGGGGTGTATTTCTTCGATGGAGCGGGAGCACGGTTTGAGAACGGCTCGTACGCCTGTGCAGGAAGCGGTTCCGAACGAATCCGCGGCGTTTTTGAATATATCGCGCGCCAGCGGGGACGGTTCGAGACCCTGCCGTTCGCAGAAGTATTGGAAGCCGGAGTGGAGCTGCTGGACATTGCGGCCGAATTGGATTCGGCAACCGGTGGGTTTGATCGTCTCTTACCCGTAACCCGGTTACTCGACCGTGACGGAAATCGTCCGGTGGATGAGGCGGAACTGCGCGCCGCCGCCGACCGCGTCCTCCGCCGCCGGAATTAATCCGGCGGTCGGGGTCCAATGATTCATTGGGCATCGGTCAGAGGTTTCAAGCGCTCAGATTCGACATGCCAAAGGGACGGGCGACACCGGTGGGGTGGTGGCAACCGTAGGTATCGCAGTACCGAAGGTGCGAAATCATATAGCGAAGGGCGTCAGCCCTGGTTCAGATCGGGATGGTTCCGAGCGCTGAAAGCGCGACATCATTGTTCCAAGTGTGCGTGACAGGGTGCTGCGATATTAATCCCATAGGTACCGCTCGTTGTATTCAATTCCTTCCTTCCGGCAAATCGCTAGCAATTCATTTTGAAATGAGGTCACCGCGTGGTGGACCTTTTGGCGTTCGATATACAGCCGGACCCGACCGACGTCTACGTGCCCGACGGAGAAGCCGGCGTATCCGGCTTGCCAGGCGAAGTTCTGCGGTCCGGGAAACGTCTCTTTGATCCATTTGGATGAATTAGCCTTAACCACCCGCATGGTTTCGCTCAAGCTCTTGTCTTTTGCGAGAACAAATAGGAGATGGACATGATCGGTATGCCCTCCGACGATAACGGATTGACACCCGGTGTTCTTTAATATTCCGCCGATATAGGCAAACAGTTCTGGCTGAATCTCCTCCACAATCGTTGGCGCGCGATGCCGGGTGCTGAAAATCACGTGCACCACGATATTCGTTAGGGTTTGCGGCATTAGTCCACAATATCCGGCCCGAGCGCCGTCCGTCAATTGTCATGAATATGCGTACCAAAGTGAACGCCATCAGTAAAGGATGCCGCACCTTAGGTGCTTCGGTGGGGGGATGACTCCGTACCAGGGCTTACGCCCTTCGCTATATGCCGCCGCACCTTCGGTGCTGACGATATTGCCGAAGCCGTACTGGTCTGGACAAGGAACCCGGCTTGACGCCGGGTTCCCGCTTAGGTCAATCTCCGAACGGGCAACCGGTGGTTTCGACGGTCGGGGCGGGACGATAGAGGTAGGGTCGCTCGGCGATGCCTGCCAATTTCGTGATTCGCCGGTTTAGGGCGGTGAGGGTGGACACCGAATAACCGGCGAAGGAATCCGTGATCTTTCCGTTTTGATCCAATAGGATCATGCTGGTGCCATTGGTGACGCCAAAAGACCGGATGATCTTCCGCGATGCGTCCGGAATTACCCGAAACTGGGCAGAAACCGTCTCCGACCATTTCCGGGCCTCTCCCGCCGCCGAATCGATCACCCCGAAGACATCCGCCACGTCGCCGTAGTAGGTCTGAAACCGGTCGGCAAACGGCTTGGCTGCTTTGCAACAAGGACAGCCGTTTTGGATGAAGTACAACAAGGTCGGGCGCGACTTCTTTCCCCCAATCTGGGCCGACTTACCGTCAGTATCGGTGAGTTTCTGCCCGGGAATTAGCCGACCCACCTGCTTGCTGGCAGCCGCCCTGAGTGATGGCGAAACCGGCGTTTCAAGTAGCATCACCACCCCGACCATCGCAGTGATCACTGGCCCACCTCGCTCATCGGATCGTAGGCATCCACCGTCGGGCGGGAACCGTCGATTTGGGACCACGTTTGGCTGTACGTCAGGGATTTGGCGTGACCGTCGGCAAATGGATAGTTTGATCGTCCATTGTGCCGGGTGATCCCCATGGCGATGGGCAGATGGGCGTTTGCATCCCATTCTTCCGCCTGAGCGGCGGAGTCTTCGAGTTTTGACGGATTGCCCCAGTACATGGGCATAAAGTGGTCTTCCGTTCGATCATCACCCAGCTCGGCGGCTAATACCGTGGTTGATGAGTGCGTGAACGAGGACAAGGCGGGGCCAAAGTACGGCGG
>CANFJD010000252.1 GCA_947447315.1 Fimbriimonadaceae bacterium | reverse complement strand
GGGAGCGGAACAGCCATCGAGAGCCGTATCGCTTTCCGAGATTGCTCGCTTCCAGAAGTTTGCCCAACGCGGCCTGAGTTAACCAGATGCCGAGTAACCATCAATTGAGCGAAGTCAGAAAATCTCACCGTCTGACGCTTACATTCAAAGTGTCAAATGTTTCAGAATATATTGAAATGAGGCGAATCCTCGTGTTTGGTGGTTCGGGACACATGGGAGCCGTGCTTCGTCGCAACCTGGATCCAGCACGCTACCGACTTACGACCGTCACCCGGAATCCTCGGTCGAGTGACGATCTACCGTGGGACGGCAAGACCTTGGGGGATTGGGCTGACACTTTGGAAACCGCCGATGCCGTCATCAATTTGGCGGGTCGCCGTGTTCACTGCCGTTACAACCAGGCGAATCTGCAGGAGATGATGGATAGCCGGATTGCGAGCACTCGGGTGATTGGTCAGGCCATTGCCCAAGCCAAGAATCCGCCCAGGGTGTGGCTCCAGGCCAGTACCGCGACCATCTACTCCCACACCTTTGGCGACGCCAACGACGAGTTGACAGGAGTTCTGGGTGGTGGCGAACCAGGCGTGCCGGATGTGTGGAACTTCAGCATCAAAATCGCCAAGAACTGGGAAGCCGAGCTGGATGCGGCGGATGTCCCGGGCACTCGGAAGATTGCCCTGCGCACCGCGATCATGATGGGTATTGACAAGGACAGTGCCTTCGACATTTTCTCCAGATTGGCCCGCCTTGGCCTGAGCGGGAAGATCGGTAGTGGTCGCCAGTTTGTGTCGTGGATCCATGAAGTGGACTTGGCCCGATCTGTGGAGTTTTTGATTGAGAGTGATCTGTCGGGGCCATTGAACCTCGCGAGTCCCAATCCGGTGACTCAAGCCGAGTTTGCCAAGGAACTTCGCTCGGCGTGGGGAGTCCGCTTTGGTCTGCCCGCCACTCCGTGGATGGCGGCGATCGGGGCCTGGTTTCTCAATGGCGATACGGAATTGGTGATGAAAAGCCGCCGCGTCGTCCCGACTCGATTGACGGAAGCTGGTTTTCAATTCCGGTATCCAATCTGGCCCGCTGCTGCGCAAGATTTGGTTCTACGGATGCGCCAAACGAATAATTAGGCGGCTGAGATTTCTTGGTAGCTGGCCCCTTGTTCGATTAAATGCACGGGAACACGGATGAGTTCTCGCAGCTTTTCGGCGAGCGAGTCCATGGCGCAGGCTTCGCTGACGCCGTGGTTGACCACGATCAGGGGATTGCCCGTATCGTGGCAGTATTCACCGATGATCCAAGCGCGGGCGATGTCATCTACCGTCACGGCTAGATCGGCGCCCAACTCGTACAGGTCCAGAGCTTCGCTGCAGCAGCCAGTACCGATGCCGACCGTTTGGATGAGTCGATTGGGATCGCCGTAGAACTCCACGGTGCGCTGTCCGGCGGCGGCGGTTCGACCCGCTAAATAGCGTGCGAAGTCACCGGCGGTCTGGGTCGGGACACGGTAGACGTTCCGATAGCGTTCCGAGTGAATAAGGTTGGTGAGGCCCAAGAATTGCCCCCACCGGAATGGGACGCCAATCTCGGGAATCGCATCCCAGACGTCGTGGCAGCGGATGATGGTGAGCCCGAGCTCGCCGATGAGACGTTCTTTCTCTTCTTTTGCCGCCGCATAGCGAGGATGAGCGGGCGAGTATCGGAGTTCAAAGTGGTCGTAAAAGGTGGGTTCGTGGGCGACAACCGTATTAATGCCGAGTTGGGCCGCGGCGCGGAGAGTCTCGGAATAAGGCATCCAGCACACCGCGATTCCCGTGATTGTTTGTTCGGGGTCACCGGCAATCACCCGGTCCACGGTCTTGGCGGGGTCGCAGTGGGGCCACAATTCGTGGAGCGCATTGCTCAGTTCCGCAGCGGTCATGGGGACGATGTTACACGGTTCGAATAAGCTGGCTGTATGGCGTTTCTCCCGCTCGTTGACGGATCTCGAGTAGCGATCATCAGCCCCAGCTTTGCCATCCTTTCGGCGCAACAGTTGGTGGATGCCGAAGCAGAAGTGACCGCCAGCGGATTTACTCCGGTGGTCATGCCGCACGCGTCCGATACCTACGGTTACCTTGCCGGGACCGATGCCGATCGGGCGTCCGACATCATGGCGACATTTTTGGACCCCGATATTCGGGGCATTTGGTGCGTTCGCGGCGGCTACGGTGCCGCAAGAGCCCTTCCGCACCTTGATTTCGATCAGATTCGCCATAATCCGAAGCCTTTGGTGGGCTATAGCGATCACACCGCGCTGCAATTGGCGTCATTGGCGATGGCGGATTTGCCCAGTTTTCACGGCGTCTTTCGGCGACCGAGTGCTGACAGCCCATCGGCTACTTTACTGCAATCGATCTATGCCGAAGGCCGTCCCGCGGTTGTGCTCCCAGTCGCAGACGTTTCGGCAGAAGTTGGTGATGGAGAACCCGTGGTGTTGATCGAAGGCTCAGCTACCGGACGACTCATCGGCGGGAATCTGACGGTTTTTCAAAGCTTGTTAGGAACTCCCTACATGCCGAATCTGGACGGAGCGATTCTCTTTTTTGAAGATGTGCACGAGGCTCCGTATCGGGTAGATCGAATGCTAAACCAGTTGCGCCAGACCGGGATCTTCGATCGGGCCGCTGGCCTTTTGTTCGGGCAGTTTACTTACGATCGCGACGCGGTGCGGGCCCGGCCCGGGCCGCCCGACGATGGACCCTACGACATGGAGACGGTCCTGCAGGATTCGGTGCGCGACCTGAAATTACCGGTGATTGCGAACCTTCCTTTCGGTCACATTAAGAACCAACTGACGCTGATTCAAGGGGCTACGGCAACGATTTCGACGTCCCCGGTAAGCATCCAACTCGCCCATTAGCGGGCGAGGGATACGCCGTGGACGGTCAGCCCAGCCAGTCGGTCAATTTCGGTGATTCGGCAGTAGGTGATGGATTTTCCTTTCGGAATCGCCAGTCCGAGGGCGGAAATTCCGTCGGTTCGATCGGCGAATACGCACACTCCCGGGGCATTCGACGCGCGTACATGGAGTCCGTATTTCAGCGTGTAAACAACTGGTTTTTCCCCCTCGATTCCGATCTCCACTCGGGCCAATCGTTTGCCGTCTTCGACTGGCTGATCGGTGGATAGAGCCAGATACAGTTTGCTTCCTCGTCCGGTCAGCTGAATGCTTAATTCGGCAGGAGACGTGGCCGCATCGACGCTGAGCACGCTGGCGGATCGAATGGGAGCGGGAAGCACTTGGAAGTTCACGCCGCCAATTCGCCTTCTGGCAGCATTTGGCTCGGAAAACTTGATGCCCGGTGTCGACTTCAGCGAGGACGGCTCATCGAAGTACATCCGCTTCAGCACCTGCATCGGGTCGTAGGGAAGTTTCGCGATAGGGTCGGGACGAGGATTCCAGGCGTAATCGGCGGCCATAACCATCGCGCTGTATTGCTTGAGGGCGGCGAGCATGGTTTCTTCGCTGCTTTCGTAGCCCGCCCAAGTGGTGATGAGGGCACCGGCTGATTGGGTGTCCTTTGCCGCTTGAAAGAACGATTGGATGTTTTGGGAATTGAACCACGCGCTGGCGATTGGCTTCTGACCGCTGGCTTGCCAGACTCGCAGGGAGGTCTCGAATTTGCGGCTGTCGGGATTACCGGCGTAGTGCCAATCGCCGATCAGGGCGTTCTTTGGGATGACGCGGCGGCGCTTTTCCGCTTCCACCAGACTGTCGCCAAAGCCCGCATCGACGGCCTCGCTGGGGGCCAGGCCTTTGTCGCCCCACAGCATCATTCGCACCCGTTTCCGTTCCGCAATTTCCGCTAAAAACGGAATGTGCAGATTCCACATTTCGGTGACAAACTGGGGATTGGGCTTCCATCCGCGCATGTCGACTTCATCCAGCCCGAAGTGAACGGTCTTCGG
>CANFJD010000251.1 GCA_947447315.1 Fimbriimonadaceae bacterium | reverse complement strand
GGTGGCGTGCTTGATGAAGATTTCGGTTTTGTCGCCGGATTACGGGTGGCCTGTGCTGCGGGTGGGGAATCGGTGGCATGGGCCAACTGTGTATCCAAGCTACTGAGCCCTTTTCCTTTCACCCAGAAAATTGTGCCCGCCGCAAGTGCCGCTCCGCTAACTGCGGCACCCTTTTGCTCGATCTTGGTCGAAGGCGTAATTTTGTAGGTGAACTCCGTGTCGTCGTCCAGTTTCACGGTCACCTTGCCGGGTTCGATCGACTTTACTTCCGCCCGAATGTATTCGTGTCGAATCCGCTCGATCCACTTTTCGCTGGCCGCATCCATGATCTCTCGCAGAACCGGCTCCTTTCCATCCAACTTAATCCGCACCCGTACCCGCTCGCCAACGAGAAACTCTATCGGCGTCACCACTGCCATCTTCCGGTAAGCATGGGTCTTATCGTTTATGGCTGCCGTCTGCAAGCCCGAATCCAGACTAACTATAACCGCCTTCGGGGAAATCTCCTTCACCAATGCGTAAACTAGCAGCGTTTCTGCGCTACACCGTTGCGGCACCAACAGTACTGGGATCATTGCCGCCAGAAACCCCAATCGCATCGCCGTCATTACAGTATCTTACAAATGGAATGATGATTTCGGAAGTACTTTTGCTTGATTTGTTAACGGAAAGATAAAGAATCTTGCCCACATAAAGAGCGAAAACCTATAACATGAAAGTTGCCGATTGTTTAATTGGTCCGCACGTTTCGGATTCGTGATCTCGTCTTGCAAGAACTAACCTTTTGGTTTAAATGTTTTTTCCCCGCCTTCCGATTGCCATATTGATGGTTCTGGCTTCCGTCGTAGCCTGGGCCGATGACCCGCTGCGCATGGATATGTCTCCCACCTTCCAAGGGACCGATCCGAACACCGCTGTGGTCACGGTTACACTCGAAAATGACGGTCCGGATGCCCGCGGAATTTTGGAAGTCCAAGGCGATAGCGGGCCCGTGCAGTATCCCGTTGAATTGCCCCAAGGGGCCCGAAAGCGACTGTTCACCTTTCCCCCAGCGCAATATGGGGACATCGAATTCCGATTGGTCACCAATCGAGGCAACATTCGCCGAAAAATCCCGGCCGAATTCACTCAGAGTAGCTTCGGATCGATCGCCTATATTGGCGATGAAAGCGGCGGACTCGCATTCCTGCGCAAGCTCACGGTTCGCAAGCAAACGGTCCAAATCCGCGATGCCTACGTAAAGCCCGAGGATGCACCCGATCGACCGTCGGCCTATTCCCAGTTCAACGCCGTCATGCTCGGCGCGGGGGCCGAACGCAGCTCCAACGAAACGGTAACCGCGCTTCGCGACTACATTTTGGGAGGCGGATCGGTCGTATTTTTCGGCGGGGCGTCGGCTCCCGTTTTGGAAGATCCCCGTTGGCAAGGATTACTACCCGGTCGGGGGTGGAAACCGACCACGCTACCACCCGGTACGCGGTTGCCAAATGCTACCGGTGCTTCCGTGCCCGCAGCCTTTACTATTTTGCGTCCCAACGAAATTGCTTCGGGGACCCAGGTGACCCGTTCGGGAGGTGAAATCGTGTCCTCCACGCGGGGATTTGGTGCCGGACAAGTGGTGGTGCTGGGTTACTCGCCGATTGAGCCTCCCCTCAACACGTGGAATGACCGGATCCTGACCGTGAACTCCTTTGCTCGGTCGGCAACCGCCCGGCGTGCCCAAAACGTGATCGAATCTTACGCACGTTCTCATGCCGACTCCGACGCCATTCCCGTCGGTTTCACTCCGGCCGGAGGCGGAGCCACTACCTGGAGCTTTTCGTCTCGCCCGCGAGAGGCATCGGATCCGTTCAGCACTAAACTTCCCGAAACGAATACGGTTTTTGGAATCTTGCTGGTCTACTTTGTACTCGTAGTGCCGGTTTCGTTCAGGCTGCTGAAGCGGTTAAAGCGAGGTGAACTCGCCTGGATTACCGCTCCTGTCCTCGCTCTCGGATTTGCCGGAATATTGTTCAAATCTGCCGAAAGCCTGTACTCTGCCGCTCTTTCTACTGCCACCCAAGGTGCGCTGGTAACCCAAGAAGGAGACCCGAACGGCATGTTCGTCGGTAACAGCCAAATCTTCTTCCCTCGCGGCGGTGTCTACGATTTAAAACTCCAAGACGTGGACCGCTTATCTCCGGTATCTCGGGATGAATACGACTACGTTGGCTATGTTGGGAACGAACGAAAGAGCCTCGATGGTTTCAATATCGTCGACGTGGGCACCCTTATCGCCCCCCGGGTCGAGGCTAGCAACTTGGCCTTCCGCGAGATGAGCTACGTCCAACGATTCCCATCGGTCGACTGGTTTCGGTTCGAGGTCATCGACCCCAAGCACCTCAAGGTAACGAATCTGTCGACTCACGCCTTCTCCGGCGATCTGACTAATGGTCCGTACCGATCAAAAGACTTCGCCCTAGCTCCCGGTGCCTCTTATACGGTCGAGGTTGCTACGGGACCAGTTGCCGAAACTAAGAACCTAGACGGAACCGACACCCGCTGGTTAACCCGGTCAAATGGTCGAATTGCTCTCTCCGGCATCATCGAAGGTTTTCGACCCGGACCCCAAATCGGCACCGAAGTCACGCGTCGAAGCCAAATCTACGTCGTCGCTTTCGCTAAGGCTCGACTGAATTCCAAAAATGAACTTACTGTTGGCGAGGTAGCCCAATGAACCGAGCGACGTGGAAGAAATTGGTAGTCGAGAATCCGATGCGCATCGAGATTTCCCGCTTCCGCCGAAAATTCCTCGGGCTCGGTGGCTCCGGTGTCAATCGAGCCGCGTTCTTCCTCCTTCTGGTGTGTTACGCGGGCCTGGTTCTTTCCGTTATGAGCCTGCAGAACAATATCTCCCCGCTGGCCCTCGTTATTTTCCAGACCTTTCTCTTTTGCCTGTTCGCCACGGCAATGCTGCACGGTTCCATCGCTGGCGAACGTGAGCGCCGCAGCTGGGATCTTTTGATGGTCGCTCCCATTTCCAAAGCGCAAATCATTGCCGGAAAATTCATGGGTGCCGTCGCCCCCCTCGGCATCTCTGCCGCGGCGATGACCATTCCGACCGCCATTGCTGCCTCGTCGTTCGACCGCAAAGATCCGTACGCTCTGGTGCTCGGAGAACTGGTTTCGCTGTCCTTCTGTCTTTTGGTCTGCGCCTGGGCCATCTTCATTTCGGCCCGCTCGAAACGGCCGTTTATGGCCCTGGGCACCACCATCGGAACTCTGATTCTGGGACTCATCGTCCTCCCCATCCTGGTTTCCACAATTTTCCAGGGCGAGCGTATTTCAAACGAGCTGCTGAACTTTCTCAATCCATTTAGTGTTCTCAGCGTGCTTACCGATCCGCCGGCCTACGAAAATGGCGGGGGCCTCATTCCGCTATCGTTTTACGGACCCGTTCACATCGCCACCTATCTTGCCCTCACGGCCTTGTTCCTTGTGTATGCCGAGAAAACCTTGAGCTATCCGGAGAACGACATGAGCTTTATCCCCCGAAACCAAACCGATGCTGGAAGTTAAGAATTTAAGAAAAGAATATGGCGTTCTCACTGCGGTGAAGGGAGTCTCGTTCGAACTTCAGCCGGGAGATATCTTTGGCTTCATCGGATCGAACGGTGCAGGAAAGACCACCACCATCCGCATGATCGCCACCCTGCTGGAACCCACCAGCGGCACCGCCACTCTTAACGGCGTTGACATCCGTAAAGATCCATTGGGCATCCGCCGAATGATCGGTTATATGCCAGATTTCTTCGGATTATATGACGATATCAAAGTTTGGGAGTACCTGGACTTCTTCGCCGCCATCTACGAAGTTCCCCCGCGCGAACGCGGCAAGATCATCGATAACGTCCTGGAACTCACGGATCTCTCCACCAAGAAAGACGCCTTCGTCCAGAGCCTCTCCCGCGGAATGCAGCAGCGCC
>CANFJD010000250.1 GCA_947447315.1 Fimbriimonadaceae bacterium | reverse complement strand
GGACGGCTTGCATCTTTGGCGATGGCGAGGATTCGCCGCGTTTCCATGATTGCGGATTCCGCGTCGCGGACCTCGGGGTGTTGGTGCACGTCGGTCGGGGCCATTTCGGCCTTCATGCGGCGGTTGCGGGCTTCGTTTTCGCTGTGGACCGCGATGCGACGGCGACCGTGCCCGAATACTCGGCGCAGATCGGACTCTTCATTCACCAAGAGCGATCCGGTGCTGCTGCCGGCGAAGACTTTGATGCCGGGCGTGCCGGGCAGCACCTCGTACTCCGCCAGGTGATCCGCATTTTCGGGCGTGGCCCCGAAGAAGAAGCCGTAGTCGCAGGAGGCGCGTCCAGCGGCCGTCGCCAACTTTTCGGCTAAGGCTTCGGGTGTCGTGGTTGTCGGATTCGTATTCGGCATCTCCAAGATGCTGGTGACGCCGCCGTGGCGGGCGGCGAGGGTGCCGGTCGCCAAGTCTTCCTTATGAGTCAATCCCGGTTCGCGGAAGTGCACTTGGGTATCGATCAGGCCGGGGATGAGGGTGAGTCCCTGGGCTTCGATGACCGTTTCGGCATCCCGGAAGTCTCCGATTGCCGCGATCTTTCCGTCCCGAATTGCTACGTCCGCGACTTCGGAATGAGCCCCGGTCACCACCCGGGCTTGGCGGATCACGGTGTCGAAGGCGGTATTCGGCATGCTCTCTAGGGTATCTTTTTTGGGCCAGCCGATGTAGCTCAGGGGTAGAGCAGCTGTTTCGTAAACAGCAGGTCGCCGGTTCGAATCCGGCCATCGGCTCCAGTTTTCCCGATCCCAACCGTGGTTGTAGGTTCGCAATTACTTCCGCGAAATTGGTCTCTTAGTGTTGTTGATTGCACTAGTAACTAAGTCCAGTACGGTAGTTTTACTGGGAACTTCCGAAAATTTTGCGGTTCAGAGTGCTGGAATCTATGATTCTCGGTTTTCATTGGCGTCATGTTTCTTACATGGATCCGCATTGCTACTGGATGTAAATTGATCTAAGTTGCTTATTTGCATTGGTAAGTGAGAGCGAATTTGCGCCTCTAAATATATGGGAATCACTAGGCTCAAATTATCGTCGCTTGACAGCCAGTAGAAATACGGGGTTTTCGGCTCTCCATTTGGGTTGACACACTTCGGGTTCAGGCGTCCGTGTAGTTGGCACCAAAAATCCTTCGTTTGGCTTAAAATTGAGACTTCCATGGAAGAATTCTTGAGTCTGCGACGTGAGATGTTTTCGTATTTCCGCGTGGCGGCGGCGCTGGAATTCTTTTCTTCGATCGGCGTTGGAATTGAGGATGCAGTTACGGGTCAACACGGGGACGGTGATTGGTTTGATTCGGTCCATTCTTTTTTCGATGAAGTGACTGGTTTCTGGAGATGGGAGGACGACCCTAATTCAGTGGTTGAGGTTTCATCGACTCGAAAATCGCCAGATGAGTTTTTGGCGGAATTGAGCCCGGATGCTATCGGCGAGTTGGGCATCGGATCGGTGATGAATGTCCTGAGGCAAATGACGGCGGCTGAGCCCGAGATTGAGGAATTCAACTGGACTTGCCCGGGAGATGTTGACAAGAAGCCCGACCCAGCGCGGGATCGGCGCTTTATCGCCGCCTACGAACGCGGCCTCGTGGTCGCGGCGTTGCGACGGCTTAATGGGCTCCTTGAATATTCTCCGGCGGCGGCAGACGCGGTCTTGCGACTCAAGCCGACCTTCAATTCCCTCACCCTCGAGCAATTTCGTTCTTGGAACGGGTTTGAGCCAATGGAACTGCCGGAAGGCGGGACGGTGCTTCACGTGCCCTATCCGGAATATCACCCCGTGGTGACTCAGTGGAGCGAGACGGTGTACTGCACTCCGTTCTACATTGATCCGTATCGGGAAGTGCAAGGGCAGGAAGGGGGAGTTCCGCCACCACGCTTCATAGGTCTTGGTGAACGCGGGCGACCAACGGCAGAAGAGTTTTTCGCCGGCGCAGACGTGGATGAGGTGCGGCAATATATGTCGGTATGCATCCGAGGAGAGCATTGGTGTGATGGCTACATCGCAAGTGAGTTCGCCCGGGGCGTGATCCATGCGGCTTTCCAGCGTCTAGAGGAATTACGGAGGACGAGTTTCCCCGTATTGAGCGCATAAACATGGCAGACGACGAGTATTCGGAAGAAGAAGAATTTGCGATGATCGCAGAACGGCGGCAGACCATTACGGAATACTTGGCGCGAGAGGGCCTAACTCATGGGGCCGTGGGTGAATACCCGGCTTTTCATGTGTCTCCTTACTTGTATCTATTTGCAATTGAAAGTCTCATATTGCCGGGCAGAATTGGTTGGTGGGCGATTTGCGGGGACTGCCCTTGCGATTACATCTCTGGGGATGGTGTTACACACCCGAGTGACGCCATCCGCACATTCGGCGAGCAATGGTTGCGCGATGACATAGTGGAGGCGGGATTCGGACATTTTCCGGCCGATGTACTGGAGTTGCTGCGTATCCGGGGGCGGCTGCTGCTGGAAATTGCCGCCGATGATGAAGCGTTCGAAGATTAGGTCATATCCGAATGAGATGGACTCCGGCGGCTATCGCTGCTGGGCTGAGTTCTGTCGCTTACGAGTAAAACTGCGACACTGAGCAGAACCTTCAGTACTGTCGAGGGTTGCCGGACTAAAATAGGGCGTGCCTCGATTCGTTTCGCTCTTACTTCTCCCCGTCTTTTCCGCCGCGGCGATGGCCTCGGTGCCAAAAACTCCCAGTCGCGCCGAAGACGGACCGGCTCGCGCGGCGGAATCGGTGCTGCGACGAAATTTTCCGCTGGTAGTCGGTCGATTTCATTTCAAGACGGTGCCCCTGGGGAAAGAGCTCTCTTACCGCTACCGGGCGGCGAATGGGGAAGTGTACGTAGAGGGACCCAACGCGGTGGCGATGAGCCGAGGAGCGTACGACTATCTCCGCACCACGTTAGGGGCGCAGGTGAGCTGGAGCGGAAGCAGCTTGCCCGATGGAAAGCTGGCGGATACACCGTGGAAGCGGGTGGATTCTCCGTACCGTTACGTACTGCAGGATAACGTCTGCACGTTTGGGTACACCACCGCCTACTACGGCTGGAAACAGTGGGAGCATTACCTAGACGTAATGGCGCTTCACGGCGTGAATATGGAGTTTGCTCCGGTGGGTTCGGAGGCGATTTGGGCAGAGACGTGGAAGAAACTTGGCCTGACGCAAAAGGATCTCGACGGGTTTTTCACCGGTCCGGCGTTTTTACCGTGGCACCGAATGGGGAACGTGAATGGCCACGGCGGTCCGATTCCGGCGAGTTACCTGAAGCAGTCGGTGGTTCTACAGAAGCAGATTTTGGGACGGATGCGGCTGCTCGGAATCAAGCCGATTGCGCCGGCATTTGCGGGCTTTGTGCCGAGCGGATTTAAGGCTAAATATCCGACCGAAAATGTGTTGACGGTTGCTTCGTGGGCGGGTTTTCCGGCGGAGTTTGGCACCTACATCTTGCATCCGTTGTCTCCCATGTACGCGAAGATTGGCGGGGAATACATTCGCGCCTGGCGGAAGGAGTTTGGAGACGCCGACTATTACTTGGCGGATTCTTTTAACGAGTTGGAAGTGCCGGTTTCGCCGGATCGCGCGACGCGGTTGGCGGAGTTGAGCGGGTTCGGGAAGGCGGTTTACGACGGCATTCGATCGGGCGACCCGAAGGGAACTTGGGTGATGCAGGGTTGGCTGTTTTACAACGCCGCCGGTTTTTGGGATAAGGAATCGGTGGCGGCGCTGCTGAAGCCGGTCCCGAATGACAAGATGATCATTCTCGATCTCTTTGCCGAGGCAGCACCGATTTGGAAGTCTCAGGACGCGTTTTACGGCAAGCCATGGATCGTATCTACGATTACCACGTGGGGCGGCAATAACCAGGTTTACGGAAATTTTGAGAAGTATCGTCAGCTGTCGGCCGAGACCCTGGCGGCGCCGAACCACGGGAATTTGGTGGGATTTGGGCTCTCGTTTGAGGGAAGCGAAAGC
>CANFJD010000249.1 GCA_947447315.1 Fimbriimonadaceae bacterium | reverse complement strand
GACTGTCCCCATCTACATTGCCGACTACGTTCTGGCTACCTACGGCACCGGTGCCATCATGGCGGTACCGGGGCACGATGACCGTGACTATGAGTTCGCGACCAAATTTGGAATCGATGTGATCCCCGTGATCAAACCGGGTGACGGTGAAGAGGCGCCACTTCCGTTCGTCAGTAAAGACGGTGTTCTGCTGAATTCCGGTGAATACGATGGCATTACCGTCGAGGAAGCCAAACTCGTCCTTGGCGTCTGGATTGAGGCGCTCGGAATCGGCAAGCGAAAGATTCAGTACAAACTGCGAGACTGGCTTATCTCCCGCCAGCGCTATTGGGGTTGCCCTATCCCGATCATCTATGACAAAGAGGGTCAGGAGCACTTGGTGCCAGAGTCTGCCCTGCCGGTGGAACTCCCTTGGGTGGAAAATTACGAACCATCGGGCGATGGAACCGGCCCGCTGGCTCGGATCGAGGAATTCGTTAACGTAACCGATCCTGATGGTCGCTTGGGCCGCCGCGAGACTGACACCATGGGTGGATTTGCCTGTTCCAGTTGGTACTTCCTGCGCTTCTGCGATCCCGGAAACTATCAGCAAGGTTGGGATGCCGAAAAGGCGGCCTACTGGATGCCCGTCGATTGCTACGTGGGTGGTGCGGAGCATGCCGTCATGCACCTACTTTACGCGCGGTTTTGGATGAAGGTCCTGTTTGATGAAGGATTAGTGACGGTTAAAGAGCCATTTGCCCGCCTGCAAAACCAGGGGCAGGTCCTTGCCAAAACTCCCTATCGCCAGCCTCGCGAGGGTGAGCGGTTGGGTGTCGGGGAGGATGGCATCCTGGTGTCGTTTGCCGAAGCGGCCGAACTTCCGCCGGACGACCTCACTTGGCGATGGGCACGCATGTCTAAGTCCAAAGGAAATGTTGTCACTCCCGATGAGATGGTGGAGCAGCACGGTGCCGATGCATTGCGGTTGTATCTCCTTTTCAAGGCACCTTTCAACGCCGATATCGAATGGGAAACCAAGGGCGTTGAGGACATGGCGCGGTTCCTCAGTCGGATCTTCCGACTGGTTGACACTCTGCGACCTTATTACGAACCGAACTGGCGAGATCTTCTCGCCTTCTCGGAAATGGGCGAAGGCGGCAAGAAAATGCGCCGACTCACCCACCAAACAATCCGAAGTTGCTCGGAGGATATCGAAAAATTCAGCTTCAACACCTACGTGAGCTGGCTCATGAAGTACGTTAACGGCCTAAACGATGGTCGCCAAGATCCGGATCCACTGGCCGCGTCCGAGGCCCTCGAAACGTTGGTGCTCTTACTGTCACCCGGCGCGCCGCACTCGGCCGACGAGCTGTTTTCTAGCCTTGGCAAGGAAGAATTCACATTCACTTCGGAATGGCCAAAATTTGATCCCGAATTGGCTAAGGAAGATACGGTCACGATTGCCGTTCAGGTCAACGGCAAGTTGCGAGATACTTTCCAGGCGCCGAGCGATGCCACGAACGACGCTTTGGAGAATTCCGCCCGCGAGCTAGAGAAGGTTCAGAGCAATCTAGAAGGGAAGACGGTAAAGAAAGTGGTGGTTATTCCCGGTAAATTGGTGAATATTGTCGCAGTCTGATTCGCAACCTGGCATGCCGCGAAAAATCCCGGCTGGTCTTATTCCGGTGTTCATTTTTCTCGGAATGGCGCTGGTGCTTTTTTTGAGCAATCAAAAAATGCCCGGCGCCCAAGGGCGTCCGTTAATCGCCTCGGCCCAAGAATATAAAGAATTTTCCGACGACGCTCTCACCCTTTCTAAAGATGCATTGATTAAATGGGACCGGGGAGAAACGTTAACCGGCACCGATAAGGAAAACCTGGAAAAGGCGATGGTGAAATATGACTCAATGAACGACTACAATCCCTCGCTCTTTGAACCGGTGTTTTCCAGCGGCAAAATTGCCACCGCGTTGGGCCGAACCGATACTGCGGATATTCGAATTCAGCAAGCAATTCTAAACGGAGAAGAAGCTCGTCGGCGCGCGAAGGTTGAAAATGATGCGAAGAAAATCTTGAATACCGAGCTCGCGCTCGCCGATGCCCACTACGTCAATAGTCGTATCCAGTTCGTCAAGGGTAACTATGCGGACGCTCTCTCGGAGGCCAAGCTCGCGGTTCGCGTGGCGCAAACTGCGCCCGTTTATTGGTGGGCAGTCGGTTCGGCTGCACTTCAAGTGGGCGACATGGTCGTGGCGAAAGGCGCCGCGGGAAATGCGTATCGCTTGGATCCCACCATGCCCTCCGCGATTGGACTCATGAAACTGATTGGCCGCTAGAATCCGTCCTACTTCCAACCTCCACAAATGGACCCGCTCAAAATTGTTCCCGCTCCTAGCGTCGCCAGTATCGATGGTTCGACCGAACCGGTACCGGCAACAGAACCGCAAACGGTAATGGAACCAGCTGCAGAACCGGAGGTAGATCCGGCCATTCAGGCGGAAATTGCCCGGTTACGTAGGGAACTGTTCGCCACCGATGACACCGTCGTTCAGGCCGCAGTAGAAGGTAGGTTAGCCCAGTTGGGCGCGTTGCCCAACCCGGTCCATGACCATGCCGCCAGTAACGAACCGCTACCTCCACTCCCCACCCATGCTGCACTAGAGGCGGCAGAAAAACTGATTCGCGAGGCGAGAGTTGAAAAAATGCGGGGTTCGCCTCAGAAGGCACTCGCAATGGTGAAGCAAGCCGCCGAAGCCGCTCCCGGAGCCGCAATTGTCCAAGAAGCGCTCGGCGACGATCTGGCTGACCGTTCTCAATTAGGCGAGGCGCTGAAGGCTTACCGAATGGCCCTACGGTTGGATCCCAGTAATGTCGGGGTGGAACGAAAACATGCCGCGCTGGTCGCCAAGACAAGCGGATTAGGATCGGTCGAAGACCAGTTAAGGGCATCGCTATCGGATTCATTCCTTCCAGATTCTTCGGACGCGATGGCGGGCGGTCTCGCCAGCGTGCTCTTCACCGCGATTCTTCCCGGGCTCGGTCACATTTTGGTTGGAAAAATCGTATTCGGGGCGACGCTGCTGGGTAGTTGGATCATTGGCGGAATATGGTTGACGATCATGAAGTCCGAAATTCCCAAAATCTTCGCTCGTGGTCAGCAGGTCAACGGGATGGTATTCGTCCCGATCGCTATCATGGCTCTCACCTGGCTGGTCGCCGTGCAGAGCATGACGAGCCAAACAAAGCGTCGCACGCGTCGCACTGTAGACCGACCTCTGCCTCCCGTGGATATGAAGTTCGACTAGACTTTAGTCGCTGGATGCCGCTTCTGCCGCTGTCGCGGCGACCACCGTTGCGGCTTGAGCGGCTTGTCGCCGATGCTTGACGGTCTCGAAAACCACCGGCAGGGCAGTCACTAGGAACATGGCCAGCATCGCGAGCTCAAAGTTAGCTTTTACCCACGGAATGCCGCCGAAGAAGTATCCCGCGCCAACGCAAATCCACACCCAGATCACCGCTCCTAACGCGCTGAACCCGACAAATTTCTTGTAGCCCATTGCGCCCATGCCTGCTACGAACGGGGCGAATGTGCGGATGACCGGGATCCAACGGGCAATAATGACCGCCTTCCCGCCGTGCTTCTCAAAGAACTCCTGCGTCTTAACCAAGTTATTTGGGTTCAAAAGCTTCGAGTTTGGGTTCCTGAAAATTCGGGGCCCCAATCGCCTTCCCAAGAAGTAGTTGACCGAGTCTCCGCAAAGGGGGGCCAACGTGAGTACCAGAAGCAAGATCCAAATGTTAAACCCTGGCTTGCCGGCTGGCTGGTTGGCGAAAATCCCTGCCGCAAACAAAAGTGTATCGCCCGGTAAGAAGGGCATGACCACCAAACCTGTCTCGCAAAACAGAATTAAAAAGAGGATTGCGTAGGCCCACGGCCCATATTGATGGATTAATCCTCCGATCTGGTCGTCTAAATGGCGTATCGCATGAAGCAGCTGCATAGGTTGTCCAGACTCGAAACTCCAGTTTCGATAACCGATAGGGCGGTAGGTG
>CANFJD010000248.1 GCA_947447315.1 Fimbriimonadaceae bacterium | reverse complement strand
CGTGGTCGTGGGTTCGGCCACTGGAGCCGCTACCGCATCTGCCGTTGGGGTAGACGGCGGGGTAACCGACGCGGTCGCCCCACTCGGAGCCGTGGCATCAATCACGCCCATCGCTTTGAAAACTTCGACCAATTCCCCTTCGTTGATGAGAATCTGGGTGAGATAGCCAGACGCCGGCGAGGGTAACTCGGTGTTGACCTTATCAGTCATGATCTCGACCACCGGCTCGTCTTCCTTCACAAAGTCTCCCACCTTCTTCAGCCAACGGCTAACGGTTCCTTCGTGAACTGACTCTCCCAGTTCCGGCATCAAGATCTCAACGGCCATGGATCCAAGTTTACCGATGCAACGTGCATCGCGTGCCGCCCAACGATACATCCCGAGCCAGTGATATTCTTTAGGGGTGGCAAAGCCGTCTCTCAGCCCCAGCAAGATCACCACATTCTTGGCTTGCCCCACCAAATACTATTGGACCTACGTCGATCCGAGGGGGCGCTACTACTTGCGCTCCAAGCATTACTATAGCTTTGGCACCACCCTCCACCGAGTCCTTCAACAGTTCCACGACGCCGCCGAAACCGGTGTCGCCACCGTTGGCGACGCTGTGCGGGCAATGGAGGAAAACTGGGTCTCCGCCGGCTACACATCCGCCGAACACATGGCAGAAGCCGCTGGAGAAGGACGAGAAATCATCGCCAAATACGTGCAATCCACCCTTGAAAAGCCGCCCGAAGGGCGCACAATTTTCTTGGAACGCCAGATCCACACCGATCTTGGAGAGTTTCGGCTCATTGGTCGCGTCGACCGAGTGGATGAGTTACCCGATGAGTCGTGGAACATCATCGACTACAAATCCGGCCGATTAGGTGTTACTGAAGAAGAAGTCGCCGCCGATATCGCCATGGGATGCTATCAGTTGATCCTCCGGCGAAAGTATCCCGATAAGAAAATCACGGCGTCCGTCATTGCCCTGCGGTCGGGTGAATCCGCAACCACATCTCTCTCCGAAGAAGCACTCAATCAGTTCGAGGCCGATCTCATCCTACTTGGGGCTGAAATCCTCAATGTCAATTGGGACGAACACCAGCCAACGGCAAAATCGCTTTGCCACAGCTGCGACTTCTTGCCTCTATGTCGAAAATCCCCTGAGTTTGAGTTGCAACCGTCTACTACGGATTCGCAGTAATTACTTGCCAGTCGTGGCCCAGCCAAGATTTCGCCGCCGCCTGGACTGTCTCTAAAGTAAGCGATTCGGCCCGGGTCACCAGCGAATTTGCATCGTACGCCGCTCCGTTCGATTGGCTCAGAGCTTCCAAAACGATGCGATCTTCCGCCGTATTGTAAGTTCCACCCGCCGGACCGATGACCCACGGAGACCAAACTCCGTTTCGAAGCAAGTTTTCTGTCAGCATTTGCTGCGCACGATTCAAATCTGAGGCATTCCAGCCCGATACCTCCGCCAGCATCCGCTCTTTCAGCTGTTCCAGTTTTGCCACCGGAATTGGATCCGCGGAAGTCAAATAGATTCGCGGCTGCCATCCCGCCGGTCTCGGCCACAAAAATGCCTCTTGCCGATAACTCAACCCCATCTCTTCCCGAGCAACTCGATAAAGAACGCTCGATTTACCCTGACCCAAAAGCAAAGCCGAAACCATCGCGGCTGGAACGGAATCAGATGGAGCCACCACGCCTCCGTCTAACCACGCCGCGTTCACCGCTGGAAAACGCGGAAATCCATCCGGTCGTGGCCGGTCAGCCGGGCGTATTGTCATTGGCTCCGCATCCATCAATCCCTGCCAAACGGAAACTGACTGTCCCGCAGCAAATGGCCCGCCAAAAACCACGTGAATCTTGCCGTTGCGAACTAAGTAACGCCACGCGTCGCGAGTCTCCGACTCCGACGGCTGCCGACGAGAAAGTCGTTGCCAAAGAGGCGTGTACCACCCCGATGAAAATTCCGCCTCCTCCCGTGGCTCCAGCAACGGTCGATAGATCAGACCGTATGCCAGCGTAACCGCATCCGTGATTGATCCAGAGTCAAGCGAAGCCCTAATAATCACTTGATCGCTGGTAGTCCACGCTTGAACGCCGCGGCCGTTGTTGAGGTCAGCAATCGCCCGCCGGCGATGCAATGCCGTGCCGTCGGGAAGTAATCGGACGGCCTCCTGCAAAGCACAGCACACATCGTCCATTTCTGGCGGAATCGCGATCACCGCAGCGAATTGGAAACCCGAACCTTCCGACCCCAAAAGCTCGTGGATTTGCGGCCCCTTTGATGCCACCAGCGACAGAATGGCGAACGAGATCACCGCTTCGACCCCTTGAATTCATCGACCGCCGTGACAAAGTCCACTCGAGATAAACCATCAATATTCTCGAGAAGAATCTCGGGTCGCAGGCCAGACGATTGCGCCAGCAACCGACCTCTGAATGCTGCCGCCAAATAAGGATCTTTTAGCTGGCGTTCCACCCACCGGTGGGCGAGTCGTTTACCCAGTTCGTAAAGATCATCGGGATCAAGATCCAATCGGTCGGTACCGTCCTCGTTTGTTCCCACAATCACCAACGACTGACCGATCAACGGACTGTAGCTAAAAAATGAATCGGGCAGCTGGCTCCCAATAGCCAACCCCGCCGCCAGTACGGCTGCCGTCTTGAGGTCGACCGGCGAACCCGTTTTCGCAACCCACATCCCCGTTGGCACCCCTGTCGCGGCCAGTAATTTGATTGGCTTGACGGGCTCCACCGGACCCCCTGCAATGCCAGAGAACTTTCGCTTCAGTTGATCGGACACCGCATCGACATCTATGTCACCGACAACCGTTATCGCCATCCGGCCCGGATTGAGCATCTGACTCCACATGTTTTGTAGAGACTTAGGTGCCGCATTCGCTAAAAGGTCGGGATCGCCAAAAGGGTCAAGTCCCTGTTCGCCGTAATATTTGGTCCACGCTAAACTCACCCGCTTCGTAAACGACGAGCGTAGCGCTGCTTCATTGTAAATGGCTCGCGCTTCCCGCTTCACTTCGTCCGAAGAAATGGAACGTTCTCTCAGGATAGCGGCAAGGCAATTCAGTGCCAGCGGTAACTGAGATTTGGGTAACCGTATTCGGAACGATGTGCCTTCCCGTGATGTCTCCGCCTCCAGAACTCCGCCGAAGGCCTCGATTTGCGCATCCCAACGCCCGCCATCTGCCCGCGCCATGATGTGCTCCAGCAGGTGGCGGTAACCATGAGTAAGCGCCGTCTCTTGCCCCGGAGTGGATGCCATCCAAACTTGGGCGGAAACATATGCCGCCGGCATGCGTTCCGCTAAAACCGTAAGTCCGTTCGGAAGGATGGTCCGCAACCGGGGAATGTCGTCTGAGGTTCCGGCCAAAGCTAACCAGCAGGCCAACAGCATCAGTGGAAGTAGCTGGCTCCGTTGATATCAATCGTGATGCCGCTGAGATAGCGCGCCTCGTCACGAAGCAAAAACGAGGCAACTCCCGCGCAGTCATCTGGCGTTGCCATTCGCCCGAGCGGAATAGTTTCCAAAATCTGATCGATTCGGTCGCTCATACCATCACGAGCCATCGCTGTATCCACCCACCCCGGGGCCATTCCGAAAAAAGCCACGTGGCGCGGCGCCAACTCCACCGCGAGGCTGCGGGTAATGCTAATCAGCGCCGCTTTGCTTGCCGCATAGAGGGCGGCCCCACCCTCTCCCTTAAATCCAACTCTGCTGGCGACATTAACCACGGCTCCTCTCTGCGCCTCCAAATGCGGAAGAGCGGCGCGGATCAATCGAACCGGGCTCTCGAAATTAACGCTGAAAGTGCGATGCAACGCCGCATCAAAACTCGCTTCGCCGGCCGCGGCAAAATCCATCGGCATATATACGCCTGCGTTATTTACCAATGCATCAAGAGGGCCGTCTGCGGTCACTCGTTGAATTAGTCCCGCTGCCTTTGAAGGGTCGGTTAGGTCGGCATCATAAATTTCGTGTCCCGCGCCAGGCAGACCGGCGACCGTTGCAATCGCTTGATCTCGCTGGCTGCCG
>CANFJD010000247.1 GCA_947447315.1 Fimbriimonadaceae bacterium | reverse complement strand
TTTGTACGTTTGCGCCATCCACGCGTCCTTTCAACTGAAGATTCGTGAAGTTTAAATCCCAGTTCTTGAACGGACTAGCTTGGAAGCTTGTGAAGTCGCGACTGATGCCTTGACCAATGGTGAATCCCATTCGGTCTTCGGGGCGGGCGGCAACACCCGGTCCGTACATCTTCGCAATTGATTGGGTGTGGGTGTCCACCTCGTCTGGTCGCATCGCTTGGAAGCCAGCAAAACCAGTATCGGTAGCGCGAGAATTTCTCGCAATGCTCCACGTTTTGGCCGTGAGCCCGATATCGGTCGCTTTGAATCCGTTGCCATTGGACGAGATCCCGGATTCTTTGTACGAGAATCCAGCACCAGGAGCCAAACTCGCCTGGAGACTCGACCACTGTCGCTTCAGACCAACCTCAAGACCAAAGCGGCCCTGTTCGTCGCCCATCAAACTCGGGATACGAGAAAATCCTCGATCAACCTGTTGCTGCCCGCTGGAAAACTTAAACTTTCCGGCGTCGAAATCAATCTGAGACCGACTGATACCTTGACCGCTCGCCATGTCCTCAATGCGGTCGGCCGTATAGTTGAGTTTCCCGATCTTCTGGGTGAGCGCAGCCGAAAGGTTCTCCCGCTTCATTCCGCGTTCCCGCTCCAGTTGCTGCCGATCCCCTTCCGCAATGTCTCGGAATCGATTGAATTGACTATCTACCTGTTGGCTCTTGAGGTCAAAACTGAGACCACCAAGCGTGGCACCGTAGTTGGTCCATTTGAGTTGTCCTTGCCCGTCGCCGATGGTACGCATCCCGGATCGAACACCGAGGGCACCGAATTTCACTCCGTCGGCAGAAAAGCCGAGTCGAGTAAGTCCACGCTCGCTCCGCAACCGATTGATCTCGTCGCCCGTTGCTCCCGCATCGCTTGCGGCTCCGAAAGCGGCAAAATTCTGACCAACATCTTGATAGTCAGCGACGAGGTTGCCACCTAGTAACTTGGCGTTGAACTTTTGAACGATCAATTGGGACGAACCCTGCTCGGCCCCCGCGTTGCCACCAGCGGCCCCGGTCATCTGAAGCCCCGCTCGATTGTCGTTTTGACGGCGGTTTGCGTAAACGTAAAACCCAGTAAGGCCGCCGCCACCAAACTTCATCGCATTGTTGAATCCGAATGAGTCACCAGTTAGCACGCGGCCGTCGGCCGTGCGCTCGGTATTCCCGATGCCCATCATCAAATTAAGACCGCCGGGAACCAAGCTGTATTTGAAACCCGTGAGACCCATGGTTCGGGTTGCGGCTTTCGGATCCGGCTTGTCGGAGTACCGGTAGTTGACGATGAGGGTGGAGCCCGCCTTTTGCGGCACTTTCAGGTAGACGACGCCAGTGGCGTAGTCCATCGCGTAATCAATCGACGGCTGGAGGGCTCTCCCATCAAGTTCAATTCGTTCGGAGTTTGCAACCACATTGCCATATCGCAAGGGCGCCCCGGGGGAAATGGCCTTCAGGGTGATGAGGTCAACGGTAGGAGTGCCACCCAAGTTAACGGTCGGGGCACTATCTGCGGGAGCAACGTTGAGAGTTTGCGCGGACGATGGCATGCTAGCGCTCGCGACGAGCGCGGCGATGATCCACTTCCGCTGCCTACTCAGGCTACTTCGCATATTCCTCCCTGTTTCTTCCTTTGTCTGTTCTCGCACTCCATTGCGCAGTCATCAGGCTCTTCTAGGATATTCGATTTCTGGTGAAAAATGAGGCTAAATGACCGTATTCATCACGCGATTTCGTTATTTAAATGCTTAGACGGGGCTATCGTTTCGCTTTATCAGGGAATATCCGGAAAATATTAGGAAAGTTCGGCTAAAAGGTTCTGCAGCGGCAGGGCTCGGGTGAACATTTGAAGTTTCCCGTCCGCGGTTACCGGCCAGTCGGAAACGTCTCGATCCCAGTAAAGTTCCACTCCATTTCCGTCGGGGTCATCCAAGTACAGCGCTTCGCTGACGCCGTGATCACTGGCCCCCGAAAGTGCAATTCCGGCCGCCATCAATCGTCTCAGAGCATCGGCCAAATCTCGACGGGTTGGATACAAAATGGCGACATGGTAAAGACCCGTCGACCCAGGCGGAGGTGGATTTCCACCGGCTGATTCCCAAGTATTGAGACCAATGTGATGGTGGTACCCGCCTGCCCCAAGGAACGCTGCCGACGATCCGAACCGTTGGGTGACCGGGAATCCTAGAACGCCCGAGTAGAAGGAAATCGAGCGATCGAGATCGGCAACTTTGAGGTGAACGTGACCAATGCGGGTTCCTGGCGACACGGGAATCGAATTCATGGTTAGAGGCTACCGTGGAGCGTAACTAACCCTTGGGCACCTGAGGCAAAACATCGCGAATGATCTCGCCAACCACGTCGTCAACTTCTTCAGAACCGAACGTTGGTGGGAGTGAAGACTCCTGGTCCATGAAGGTCGGCGTCCCCCAAGCATGGGCCAGATCGTCCGGAATTTCATTCGGAACTTCAATGCCGGCAAGAGTGAGCACGGCGGCGGTCCACATTCGCGGTACGGTTCCCAAATGGTAACCACCACCGCCTGTTACCACAGTAGGTAGACCCAATTGGTTGACCTCGGCGACCGCAGCCAACCAATCTTGAGCCAGAACTCGCAGATGCCCTAATGGATCCATAGCGTGCGCGTCCGTGCCCATTTGTAACACGATCGCCTCCGGTCGATATCGATCAAGTATCGGTAGCGCTGTCCGACGGAAGGCATCCAGGAAAACTTCGCCGGTTGTCTTAGCAGGTAAGGGCACATTTATTGAGGTTCCGGCCGAACCGGTTTCGTGGATAAATCCGGTGCCCGGGTACAGCGTTTTGCCGGACTCATGGATGCTATAGGTAAGCACCGAGGGATCGTCGAGCCAAATGCTTTGTACGCCATCACCGTGATGAAGATCAATATCCACATAGGCGACCCGAGAGAAGCGTTCGCGCAGGATCGCCAAGGCGAGAGACCCATCACTAAAGATGCAAAATCCACTGGCCCGGTTCCTCCGTGCGTGGTGTAATCCTCCGCCAAGACCGAATGCGATTCGAGCGCCGTCGCGAACGGTTCTCGAGGCATCAGCCACTACGCCAACGTAGCCTCTGGAAACGTCAAACATGTCGGGAAACGGCGGATTATCTCCGTAAAGTCCAAACTCGCTCGCTAAATCCTCAGCTCGGCGTGTCCAACGGGGGGCCGTTTCCTCAACCTGCGACAGACGCTTTACCGCCTCCACGTACTCTTCTGAATGGACGCGGAGAAGGTCCTCCTCTGATACGCGGTCGCTGATCCGCAAATCCACCTCGGTAAGGCGATTGAGGAGGCTGAGCGTGCGCCGCATCCTCTCCGGTTTCAGCGGATGCCACTCGCCAAACGAGTAGCGGAAAATATCGTCGGAATGAAAGAAATATGGAACCATGTGAACCGTATCTTTGCCTTTACCTACGCGCGGGAAACGTACCCGAACGGCAGGCGATCTTACTTGCGTCTTTCAACCATGGTTTTGTCATTTCTGCTGGCCGTCCCTGTGCTTGCCAACGCCACAAGGCAAGCACCTTTTTCTGGTGCGTTAACCATTAACCAGATTTGTGAACGCCTTCAAGATGAAACGAAGAACAAGTACGAATTTGCCGCAAATTTTTCTGATCATGCCGTGTATTTTCGGTTGAAAGACGCCTCGCCCGAACGCCTGAAGCAAATCACCGCCGAATGCTTGCGGGGTCATTGGGTACCAAATGGCACTCAGTGGCGACTCATTTCCGATGCCGTGCCTCAGATGCCTGATTGGTTCCCCATGGCTTGGCAAAACGCGTATGACCCCCAAAAGAAATCCAAGGAAACTCTTCCCGATCCCACAAAGTTGTATGCCCTTCGCGTGGGTGATCAACAACCCAACAATGGCATGATCGTGCGCCGTTTGCTCGGAATGATTTTTGAATGGGGTCAATCTCAATGGACCGTTGAAAATCCGCTTTCCGAGGTGTTGCCTTGGCTGGGGAATCGCTCGCAAAAGATTGTAAAAGTCCCGGATGGTATCAAGCCGAAGCCTC
>CANFJD010000246.1 GCA_947447315.1 Fimbriimonadaceae bacterium | reverse complement strand
CCGCGACCGCAAAGGGCCTTCGCGTTGGCTGCGCCCCTGACACATTCTTGGGAGCCGGTCTCCAGACTGCCCGAAAGAGCATTGATGCCGGTGACATCGGCGAGCCGATTGGTGCCCAAGCCCGAATGATCGGTCACGGCCCCGAAGCCTGGCACCCGAACCCCGACTTCTTCTACAAGAATGGCGGCGGCCCTATGCTTGATATGGGCCCTTACTACGTGACCGCCCTAGTCCATCTACTGGGGCCGGTTGCCCGCGTGAGCGGTTCTGCCCGCATCTCCCAGAAGCGCCGACCGATTGTGGCGACCAACGAAGGCTTCTACGGTCAGGCCCGCAACGCGGGACTGGAAAAGGGAAGCTACGAGATTGAAGTCGAAACTCCTACCCACTACGCCGGCGTTTTGGACTTTGCGGGCGGAGCGATCGGCGAGCTGACCATGAGCTTTGACGTGTGGTACAGCAAGCACGACTGGGAGCACCCGATCATCATTTTCGGCACCGAAGGCTCCATGCTGGTTCCGGACCCCAACAATTTCGGCGGCACGGTTCTGGTGCGAAAAGCCCAGGATTCGGAGTGGCACGAAGTTCCGGTGACCCATGGCAACGCCGAGAATTCTCGCGGCGTCGGGGTGCAAGATATGGCCCTGGCCATTCGCAACGGAGGTGCTCATCGAGTATCGGGGGCATTGGCTTTCCACGTTCTGGATGTCATGCTCAGCGTCCGCGAGGCCGGTGAGCAGGGTCTGTATAAGACTCTCACCAGCGGCGTCGAGCGACCCGCACCGCTGTAGGTCAAACCGCTAATTTTCGGCCCGATGCTAATAGGTGCATCGGGCCGTTTTCGTTGTTGGCAACCGTTCAGGTTCCGTTCAGCCAAAGCGGCATCTGCTTTCGGCCATTTGTCGTTCTAACAAGTGAATCCACCTTCGAGCCAAAAGTTCGAAGGAAAAAGGAAAAACACGAAATGAACAACAAGATTGGAACCGGATTGATCGCGATTACTGTAGCTGCTATGGCGGTCGCGGGGAGTCAGCAAATGATGATGGACAACCCCATGGTAGGTGGCGCCGCTATGATGGCGAAGTCCGACATCGTGACCAACGCGATGAACTCGCCGATCCACAAAACCCTCGTCGCGGCGGTGAAGGCAGCCGGCCTCGTCGAGACCCTGCAGAGCAAGGGGCCATTCACGGTATTCGCCCCGACCGACAATGCGTTTAAAGCCCTGCCCGATGGTACGGTGGGAATGCTGGTGATGCCTGAGAACAAGGCCATGCTCACCAAGATCCTCACATACCACGTGGTCGCGGGCAAAGTGACCAGCGATGACCTGATGAAAGCCATCCGGAAGGGCTACGGCACGGCCACCCTCACCACGGTTTCGGGCGGCAAGCTCTGCGCCATGTTCAACGGTCCCAAGAACATTGTTCTGAAGGACGAAAAGGGCGGCATAGCCAGCATCTCTACCTATGACGTCATGCAGTCAAACGGTGTAATCCACGTCATTGACTCCGTCCTGATGCACAACTAACAAAAACCTGTGGTGGTCGATCTCAATTTAGATTGACCACCTATTACAGGCCTTCTTCCGAAATCAACCACGCGAGGGTTGCCATTGCAAGCGCGCCCAATTCCAGCTCTCGTGGATGCACCTTGTCTAGCGTGTCTTTGTCGGAGTGATGGTAGTCGAAGTACCGTTGACTCTCCGGTTCTAGCCCAAACAATACGGCTCCGATCTTGGCTAAGGGACCCACATCGGCACCTCCGCCGCCCGGCTTTAGCCGTTCAATTTCGAAGGTGGAAAGGGTCGGTACCCAGCGATCCAATCGCTTTAATCGCTTGTAGTCGGTGCTGAACGCTCGCGGCGCGAATCCGCCAGAGTCAGATTCAATGGCGGCCACGCACTTTTCGCCCGAATTCTTGGCGTACTCAAAGTAAGCGTCGGCTCCCGTGCCGCTGATCTCCTCGTTCATGAACAGCACTACCCGAATGGTGCGTTTGGGACGAAAACCGGAATCCTTCAGAACGCTCAGCGCTTCCAGGGCATGCACGACCCCCGCACCGTCATCGTGCGCGCCCGTGCCCTTGTCCCAACTATCCAAGTGACCGCCCATAACGATGACCTCGTTCGGAAACTCCGACCCCACGATCTCCCCGACTACGCTGGCCGAAGGAACGTCGGGAAGGGTCTGACAACTGAGCTTAAGATTGACGGATACGGATCCGTTCTTAAGCGCGGCGCTCAGCTTGTTGGCGGCCACGACGCTGAGGGCGGCGCAAGGGATTCCCGGATCGCGCGTGGTGCCCGTGTGAGGAACATCATCTTCCGCCGCCGTAAGCGAACGGGTAATCGCGGCAATCGCCCCCACCTTTGCCGCCGCCGCCGGACCGGCAAACCGTTGATCTCCCGCCATTCCGTACGGGGCAAACCCCGAAACGGTGGTCTTTTCAAATGGGCGATTATAGAAAATGATCTTGCCCTTTGCGCGCTCGCCCAGCGCCGCCACTTCCTTAAGGGTCTGCACTTCAATGACTTCCCCCGTCACGCCCTCGGCCGGAGTGCCGGGACTGGTTCCCAGCGCGCAGACGGTCAGCGGAAACGAGCCGTACTTATCGGTCGCGATCAAGGTTTCCGTGTTTCCCCGCACCCAATGGGGCACCATGCAGGGCACCAACCGTACGTTCTGAAAACCCAAGCGGGTCATGGTCGCCTGCCCCCAAGCTACGGCCTTTTCCGCTCCGTCACTGCCGCTCAGCCGCGGACCAACATCGGTTGTCAACTCTTTCAAAAGCGAGAAGGCTCCGAGTCGAGATAGCCCCGTTACGCGAACGCGATCCGTAAAGTCCGAGTACCGATCCGCACCGAAGCTCGCGCTCGTCAACGCCAAGGCCAATAAACCGGAAACAATCCGCATGGCGAGCATTCTATCCCGAGATGGCCTCGCTAGTCGTAGCTAGGCACCGCGACCGGCACCCCGCCCTGGGCGATGGATTGCTGGGATGCGAGGCCCACGGCAGTCCAACGCAGCGACGTTACCACGTCGATATCGGGTTCCCGGTCGGCCAATATCGACTCGGCAAAGATCCGCGAACAGTGGAAGTCGCCGCCCATGTGGCCTGATCCACCGGCTGCGGACCGATACTTGGCGTAATCGGTCGGCAAGTGCCGATCCAGATACGGCGCAAATGGTTCCCACTTGCGCGGCTCGTCATTCCAACTCACGGATTTGTTCTCCCCTAGCCAAATTCGTGAACCGACCGAGCCGCCGCGACCCGATTCAAAGGTTCCGTGAATGCCCTGCAGGCTGTAAAAGGTCATTCCCGGCGTGTTAGACATCATATCCAGCCGCAGTTTGATGAGTCGTCCCTTCACCGTCTTCACCAGCGTGATCGTGGAATCTTCGTGGGGATGCCGCGGATCCGTGCGAACTCCGGTTCCCAGGCATGTAACGGTGGCGGGGCGGTCTTCGGGGTCGTAAGCACTGAACCATTGCATCACCGGCCCCAATTCGTGGGTGCAATAGGTGTTGCCGTTGATACCCACTTGCCATTTGGCGCGCCACGTGGGAGATCCGTCGGTATTGAAGTGGAGGAAGCGGACGTCGTGAATGTATTCGCCTTCGCCGAAGTACGGCTCGCCAAATAGCCCTTCCCTCACCATTTCCCGAACGGCCAAGTTCTCCGGGAAGTAGCAGTAATTCTCGCTCATCATGTACCGCTGCCCTGACCGCCGTACCGTCGCCAGTAGTGCGTCGCATTCCTCGAAGCTGACCGCCGCCGTCACCTCACTCAGCACGTGCTTCTTGGCGTCGAGAGCCTCTATAGCCTGAGAGACGTGCAGTTGCATCGGCGTCCCGATTACCACCGCATCAACGTGCGGGAGCATGGCGGACATTTCCGTAAACGTCGCGCCGATGCCGTGCGCTTGGGCTTCCGCTTCGGCGGTCGGTCGGTGAGCATCGCACATGGCCACGACCTCGACTCCCGGCACCGCCCGAAATCCGGCGATAGCGGCAGCCCCCCGTTTGCCGACGATTCCGACCTTAAGCCTGGTCATTCCCATGGTCCAACATCAGTTGGTATTG
>CANFJD010000245.1 GCA_947447315.1 Fimbriimonadaceae bacterium | reverse complement strand
TCGGGCCATTCGAGGGTCACCTCGGTTTGCACGCCAACTTGGGAGATGACGCGAGCGACATTTTCGCACTCGCCGCGACTAGCGAAATGCACGGGCGCCTTGCCGTAGGTGTGGGCCTCCCAGGTTTCGATGGCGGCCTCTTCGGCATCGCAGCCGGTGGCGCGCATCAGAACTTCCACCACCTCATCCACGTCGTTGGTGTCGTTGTTGAAAATGATGGTCATCCACCGGGCGGAGGTGCTTCCGCCTTGGCTGGGATCTTCGATTTGGTTGGGATCGAGTACCGGATTTGCCATAGTTCTTATTTGTTGAGGGCGATCTTGAGCACCTGGGCGGCTTCGGTGACGAAGTGGGCCCGGAGCAGCTTCCGGATATCGGCCGGAACGTCCTCAAGATAGTCTTTTTCGTTGCGTTTAGGCAAGATGACGGTTTCCACGCCCGCTCGTTGCGCGGCGAGGATCTTTTCTTTGATGCCGCCGACGGGAAGCACCTGACCGCTGAGAGTGATTTCGCCGGTCATGGCGAGACGGGCCATCACGGGGGTATCGGTGAGAAGGCTGGTGAGCGCGGTGAGCATGGTGACGCCCGCGCTGGGACCATCTTTCGGCACGGCTCCGGCAGGGACGTGGACGTGAATATCGTTCTCGTCGAACTGCTCACGGGTGATGTGATACTGCGCGGCGTGGCTGCGGAGGAAGCTCATGGCGGCAGAAACTGATTCCTTCATCACGTCGCCCAGCTGACCGGTGACGGTGAGTCCCTTTTTGCCGGGCATGAGGGCCGATTCGATGAAGAGAACGTCGCCACCTACCGGGGTCCAGGCGAGGCCAACGGCGGTGCCGGCCGGGAGCTTTCGCTCCATCACTTCATCGTGCAAATAGCGCGGAGCGCCGAGGGCAGACTCCACGAACTTAGCGTTGACGGTGATCTTGCGGCGATTGCCTTCGGCAAATTTTCGGGTGACCTTGCGGACCACCGAGCCGATCTCGCGTTCCAGGTTACGGACTCCGGCTTCGCGGGTGTAGAAACGCACCACATTGTGGACAGCCTCGGGCGTGAACTCAATCTGCTTGGGCTTCAAGCCGTGCTCCTCAATCTGCTTGGGAATGAGGTGGCGGATGGCGATCTGGATTTTCTCTTCTTCGGTGTAGCCGCCAAGCTCGATGACTTCCATCCGGTCGCGCAAGGCGGGCGGGATGGTGTCAAGCCGGTTAGCGGTGGCGATGAAGAAGACGCGAGAGAGATCGAACGGAACGTCCAGATAGTGGTCGCGGAAGGCGAAGTTCTGCTCCGGATCCAGCACCTCCAGCAGGGCCGATGAGGGATCGCCGCGGTGATCGTTACTCAGCTTGTCAATCTCGTCCAGCACGATGACCGGATTTTGGCTTTCGACCCGGCGAAGCGTCTGCATCACCTGACCGGGCATGGCGCCAATGTAGGTTCGTCGGTGACCACGGATTTCGGCCTCATCGCGCACTCCACCCAGGCTTATGCGGGCGTATTTTCGCCCCAGAGCATTGGCGATCGACCGCGCAAGTGAGGTTTTTCCAACGCCGGGAGGGCCAGCGAAGCAGAGGATGGGTTGGCGGATATTGCCGTCGGTTTTCACCTTGCGGACGGACAGGAACTCGAGGATGCGGTCCTTGATCTTTTCCAGGCCGTAGTGGTCGATGTCCAGCGTATCTTTCGCGCTTTGCAGGTCCAGGTTATCCACGGTGCTGTGGTTCCAGGGCATGGCAATCATTGCGTCGATGTACGTGCGGGCGACGGTGTATTCGGGCGAACCCGGGTTCATGCGGCGCAGTCGGTCGAACTCTCGATTCACTTCCTTGAGCGCCGCCTCGGGAAGCTGTGCCTCGGTGATCTTCTGGAAGAGTTCTTCTAGTTCTTCGCCGCGATCATCAATTTCCCCCAGCTCGCGCTGGATGGCCTTCAGTTGCTCGCGGAGATAGTAATCCCGTTGGGTTTTGCTGAGTTCGGTGTTGACCTCGTTCTGAACTTTGCTGCTGAGTTCTAGCACGCGGACTTCTTTGCCGAGAATTTCTAGCAGCAATTTGAGCCGGCCTTCTAGCTCTTGCGTCTCCAGAATTCGCTGCTTATCTTCCACTCCGAACGACATGTGGGCCGCCACCAGATCGGCAACCACGTTCGGTTCCTGAACCGCGTGGGTGAGCGACCGAAGTTCGTCGGGCAGATTCGGGCTGAGGCGAATGGCTTGCTCAAACAGGGCCGAGACCGACCGTTTAAGGGCTTCGAGCTCTTCGGCGCGAGCGGGATCGATGGTGGGCTCGGTAATCAGCTCAATCCGGGCTCGCAAATAGGGTTGATCCTGGATGCGCTCGACAATCTTGAACCGCGCCACGCCCTGCACGATGAGCCGCACGGCGTCGGGCATTTTCACCAGGGTGCGAATGATGACGGCACATCCGTACTCGAACACGTCATCGAAGTTGGGATTCTCTTCTTGCGGCTGGCGTTGGGCGACCACCCCGATGACGCGGTTGTTGCCGACCACGCTCTCATCAATCAGCTGCACGCCGGATTCTCGCGAAACCGAGAGCGGAGCGATGAGCATCGGATAGATGACACTATCGCGGAGCGGGAGAATGTTGATGATCTCCGGAACATCGGGGCGCGATTCATCACTGCCAGTGCCATCGCCACCGAGTGTCTTCACGATTTCGTCCAGAGCACTTTCCAGAGAAGTACCGGCGGGGACTTCCACGTCACCGCTCGGTTCGGGAGTCTGGGGCAGGGGCGTTGCCGGTTCCTTCTTCTTCCGCGGCTTGCGTGGTTTTGGTTTATCGGCCGGAGGGGTCTTTGCTGAGATTGTCGTTTCAGCTTCGGCCTCGGAGACCTGTGTTTCCGTAGCGACTGACTCGGCCGGAACCTCGGGTTCAAGCGTGTCAGGGAGTTCTATCTTCTTTCTGGGCATTTAGAGTGATTTGATGGAAATCTGTCGGGAGATTTTGATACGTTCCAATTTAGGTACCAAGATCAAGAGAAATCCGTTGCGGTAGTGGGCACGAATGGCTCCGGCATCCACGGTTTTGTTGGGGAGGGCTATCTCTCTCTGAAACTCTCCGTACATGATTTCTAGTTGATGAATACCGACCCGTTCGCCATCGAAGTCGTCGATTCTTATTCCCTTTAGCTGGATCGCGTGCCGATCGGGAACGTAAAGCAGATGAATATTCTCGGGGTCTACTCCAGGGAGTTCCGCACGCAAAAGGAAGCGGTGTTCCTCTTCAAACACATCCACGCGCGGTTCCCAGTAACGGGAGCCAGCGACTTTAGGACGGGATGGAGAGAGTTCTTCGGAAAGGAGCGGTAGATCTGATGAAGATCCCCAAAGCCAATCATCCAAACCTCGGCTCGCCATAGCTATAGATGTTACTCAAGAATTCTAAGATGCCGACGTTGGTTGAGGCCGAATGCAAGGCCGAGCACCATGAGAATGAATCCTAGCCGAAGGGCAGCCTGAACCCCGCCACCAAATACTGCGAGCGGCGCGATCCGAGTGACACTGGCGAAGTATCCCAAGCCAAGCACGCCAAATGGCGAAAGGCCATTGAGGGCCCAAATGTGCATGCTCAACGTTCGTCCCCGGAGACGCTCGGGAGACAATAACTGAAAAAGGGAATTGGTGGTGTTGAACTGCACCATCGTCGACCCGCCCAGTAGCGCCAGGAATAGCCAGGCGACGGGTTCAACGCGAATGATGGAGATCGCAAGAAGGCCGACCACCATCCCTGACATGGCGAGAAGAACCATCCGACCTTTATGAGGACTGGCGTGCAGGCGAAGGAGAAGGAGGAGTCCGAGCACAGCGCCGACACCGATGGCGGTGTACGCGTGACCAATAGCGGATTTAGCGGCGTCGGATTTGCTTTCGTAGCCAAGTATCTGCACCACGTAGGCTGAGATCATGGGGACGTAGAAGATGCCGAAGACAGCGGTGACGGTTTCTAGAATGAGCAACGTGCGGAGCCGGTTTTCTCGCCAAACGTAGAGCGCGCCTTCGGTGATCAGATCGCGAATCGGCTGACGCTCCTGCCGGGGATTGTCTAACTTGCTGCGGATGGCGAGCGCACTGGCGGCGAGCGCGAGAAAACTGAGTCCGTTGACGGCGTAGCAAGACGCAACCCCGAACCGGGAAAGCAGGAT
>CANFJD010000244.1 GCA_947447315.1 Fimbriimonadaceae bacterium | reverse complement strand
GGCATTTTTGCGTACTGACTAGCGTGAACATTTCCCATTCCGCCCGCGCCGATCAAACCCACTTTTACCGCCATGCGGAAAAGTTACCCGGGATATGTCTCCGATGCAGCATCGACTTCCGAACTTGCACGTCGAGAACGCCCGTTCTTCACGTTGTCCTCAAACAAGAACTGGTGCGCCCATCCTGCGACCGGCCCAAGTCGTTCCCGGAATGCGTTTGTAATCAGGTCGTATCGCTTTGCCGTTAGGGATTCAACCACCAGCTCTGGATGATAAAGTCTCGTGAGTTGCTGCCAAATATGTGTATCGACCGGGACCGATTCGGCGTGATCCAGGCCAAATAGGCAGATGCAATCGGCGATTTTGCGGCCAATCCCTGGAAGTTGAGTGAGCTCCGGCCAGGCTTCGGCATAACTTAGCGTCCGCAGGTGCCCGATCCAATCGTCTCCGCCCAGAGCATGGATCTTTTCCACGGCTGCCACGATGAACCGGGCGCGATAGCCAAACCCGGCTCGCCTCAACTCGGATTCGGAAACGTCCGCCAGTACGGCAAGGGAGGGGAACGCAAAAGCGCCATTTTCTAATTGCGATCCCCGATCCCCCAGATGCCGCGTCATCGGAATAATCCGGTGAAGACTGTTATTTCCCGAACACATAAACCCGAAAATCGTTTCTATACAATCGGATGGCCGAAGTACGCGAAGACCCGGTTGCGCCGCCACAAACCCACTAAGCTCCGGCGCCCGGTCCAGGATGACTCGTTCAAATTCGGCCCAAGTAGCGTCCAATCGAAGATATCTCGCCAGAACATCGGGGCCAGCATTCGACTGCCCGGTTATTTCAGTCTCCGTCTGCCGCAATGTCCACCACGTTAGACCGTCGGAACCAATCCATTCGCCCGCGTCATTTTGCCGCCACCGAAAGGTCTGACCGCTGGTAAAGATCCGCGCAAGATCCAATTCACGACGAGGAACCGCCAGTGAAATCAAAGGGCAATCCCGTCGGGAAGCATCGCTAGGAACTCAGTTTCAGTTAGCACAGTCACCCCCAATTCGGTCGCTTTCGCCAATTTAGAACCGGCGCCCGGCCCCGCCACCACGAAGTCGGTCTTTTTGCTTACCGAACCCGACGACTTTCCGCCCATGTCGGCCACCAAAGCCTCGGCCGCTTCGCGCGCAAACTGCTCCAATTTTCCGGTGAAAACAAACGTTTTTCCCGCGAATGCATCGCTTCGCGGTGCGGCGGCCTCCACCGGTGACACGCCTCCCGCCAAGAGATCGTCCACCAACCGGGCGTTCTCCGGTTCCTCGAACCATTCGGTGATTTCACTCGCTGTTCGCGGTCCGACATTGTCTATCGCCGTGAGGGTGTCGTAATCGGCACGACGGATTGCATCCAGCGTCCGCAACGCCGTCGCTAGTTCCTGCGCTCCCTTTTCCCCGACTTCCGGAATCCCCAGCGCGAAAACAAACCTCGGTAAAGGTCTCGTTTTGGATTCTTCAATGGCGGCAAGCACATTGTCCACGCTTTGCTCGCCTAGTCGGTCCATCTCCACCAATTCCGCCCGGCGATCCTTCAGTCGGTAAATGCTCGCGAGGTCCGTGAGATGCCCCGATTCCAGCCATCGCTGGATCAGCTTGCTACCCAGGCCATCAATATCCATCATCCGGCGGCCGACAAAGTGCTCCAGTTTGCTTTGGATCTGCGCCGGACAGGCTCGATTCGGACATTTGAGATACACAACTCCTTCCCGGCGGATCAGCGCGGTTTCACAAGCCGGACAGTGCATCGGCTCGGTGATGATCTCGGCCCCTTCCGGACGCTTCTCCAACTGCGGACCGACTACTTCCGGGATAACATCTCCCGCGCGTTGCACGATCACGATATCGCCGACCCGAACGTCTTTTCTGGCCAAGTCGTCGGAGTTATGAAGGGTTGCCCGGCTCACGGTAACCCCTCCCACCGATACCGGCTCCAAGTCTGCCACCGGCGTCACATTTCCCGTCCGCCCCACCTGCCAAATAATGCCGTTCAGCCGGGTAAATGCCTGCTCGGCCGGAAACTTCACCGCGATCGCCCACCGGGGGCCCCGCACTGTGAATCCGATTTCGGCCTGCAGGGCGAGGCTGTTCACCTTCACCACGGCGCCATCAATTCCAAACTTGAGGTCTGACCGCTGATCACGAATTTCGCTCACCGCTGCCCAGAGCGCGGCAAATCCCTTCACTCCGACCGGTCGGCGATGCGTCGGAAACCCGAGATCTCGTAGCCCGTCCATCACTGCCGTCTGGGTATCTGCCCCCAGCGGTTGCTCCGCAAATCCGGTTCCATAACAAAAGAAGCTGAGTTTCCGCTGGGCCGTGAGCCGGCTATCCAATTGACGGAGACCACCGCTGGCGGCGTTTCGAGGGTTGGCAAACACCTGCTCTCCGCGAGCCAGTCGGGCGGCATTTACCAGTTCGAAATCTGCCTTCAGCATCACAACTTCGCCACGAACTTCAATTTCGCCCGGGTGCGCATGTCTCATTCGTAACGGGATGCCTTGGATAGTCCGAGCGTTGTCGGTGACCACTTCTCCGGCCGTCCCATCGCCTCGCGTGGTTCCGCGGACCAACTTTCCTTCTTGATACGTGAGCGAAATGCTGGCCCCGTCAAACTTCGGCTCAACCGAGTATTCAATGTCACTTAACCCGGTTAGTTTTTGAATTCTTGCATCAAACTCACGTAGCTCATCCTCGGAAAAAGCGTTATCGAGCGAGAGCATCGGCAAGCGGTGACGGTACGTTTCAAATCCAGAAACAGGCGGCGCGCCCACCTTTAATGTCGGGGAATCATCGGTTTTTAAGTCCGGGTGTTTCTCTTCTAGATCTTGGAGTTCGCGGAAAAGCGAGTCGTACTCCGAATCGGATATCTCGGGCAAATCGAGCACATAGTAACGGTACGCATGCCGTTCCAGGGCTTGCCGGAGTTCGTCGATCCGCTCCGATGGATTCATGAATAAATCTTACCGGCGCGGATCAAAACCGTTTGGGATCAGAAATCGATTCCCTGATCAAGCAGCGCTTCGCTTACATAGATCGGGGCCTCAAACCGCATTGCGATCGCTACTGCATCCGATGGTCGAGAGTCAATCTCTATCTCATCCTCGCCCCGCGTGACAAAGATCTTGGCGTAGAACACCTGGTTCCAGAAATCATCGATCACCACACGGTCGACATCGCCATCCAACCGTTCGATAATGGTCTTGATGAGGTCGTGGGTCAGCGGCCGGTCGGGACGGGTGGATTCCACCACCAGTTGGATTGCCTGCGCCTCAAAAGGACCGATCAAAATCGGTAGCTTTCGCACTCCGTCACTCAGCAACACGAAGCGGGAAATACTGCCGTTATTTTCGGCGGCAAACACCCCTTCCACTCGAGTTTCCACCAAGTCGGCAGATGCGACGAGCTCGCGATCAAGCTCGTCGCCGTTGTAGGGAAAGAACGACGGTGGTCGTTCTAAATCCTCGTATTGGTCACCGTCGTATTCTTCGGGCATCCGTCGCTACTTTACCTATTCCCTGTTATGAGTTAGACCGTCGCCTTCGTACGTGCGATGACCGATTCCAAGAACGAACTATTGGTGGGAGTTCGCTTCAGGAGCTTAATAAGCGACTCGGTCGCCTCGTAGCTCTTCTCCTGATTCGCGAGGAGCCGGTGCAGCTGCACCACGCCTTCCAATTCGTCCTTTCGGAACAACAGTTCTTCGTGCCGCGTGCTAGAACGCTTTACGTCAACTGCCGGCCAGATTCGCCGCTCTGCGAGCTCGCGATCCAGAACCAATTCCATGTTGCCGGTTCCCTTCAGTTCTTCGAAAATGGCTTCATCCATCTTCGATCCGGTATCCACCAACACGCTTGAGACTATAGTAAGCGATCCGCCTTCCTCGATATTTCGGGCGGCACCGAAGAATCGGCGCGGTCGATACAGGGCTGCGGGGTCCAAACCACCGGTCAATGTGCGTCCACTGGGGTTGATCGTCAGGTTACTGGCGCGAGAAAGTCGAGTCAACGAGTCGAGGAGGATGACTACATCGCGACCCGTTTCTACCAGCCGTTTCGCCTGTTCTAAGCAAAGCTCGGCTACCCGCATATGATTCTCTGCCGGCTCATCAAAGGTGGATGAGATGACTTGAGCGCGGACCGATCGCT
>CANFJD010000243.1 GCA_947447315.1 Fimbriimonadaceae bacterium | reverse complement strand
TCCCTACACCCGACCGCTGATCCGGCTCGGTGGTGGCGGGAGTCCCGCGGAAAATGGCTTGGTTGCAGTCGACCGTGATGTTGTTTCCTCGGATCACCAGGGCTGGCTTCTCCCCTACCGATGGCACTTCGTACTCACCACGCGTCATTATTTGCGTCCGGGTGATTTCGACACCAGAAACAAGCGTCGAGGCTTGCGGTACAGAAAGCAAGACAGGCAAAAGCCACATACCGCCGTTTTACCTTTCCGATGCTTGGCTCACCGCGCTAAACTTGCGGGAGTGGCGCAGACTCCAAATTACTCCGACGAGGACATACGGCAGATTTTAAACCTGGCGGCGAGTCGGCAGGAAGCGCAAGGAATGTCATCGGATTTGCTGCGTAGGTCCGCCGCCGAGCTGGGGATTTCGGAGGAGCACTTAGCGGCGGCAGAAGAGGAATACCGGGCGGGCCAGGAGCGGATCGCGGCTCGGGCCCAGTTTGAAGCAAAGCGCCGCGACGCCTTCTACCGGTCGGTGGCGACCTACCTAGTTGTGAATGCGTTTTTGGCCTATTTGAGTCTGAAGAGCGGTGAACTTTGGTTCCTCTGGGTGGTGGGATTTTGGGGCATGTCTGTTTTCCAGAATGCCATTTCGGTTTTTGGACCCAATCGCAATGTGGCTTTTGACCGCTGGCAAGCCGATCAGCGGAAGTGGCAAACACCGGATACGTCGGCAGTAATTGACCAATATCGGCAGGAATCGGGCGACGAATTTCTGGAGCAAAAATTGATGGCGATCAAGTTTGTCCGTGACCACTCCGGGGTGGGATTGGAGGAAGCGAAGAAGGCCGTGGATGGGTACCAGCCAAGTGGTGACTAGCCACACCGCCGAGACCAAAGGACTTGAGTCCTCCATCTTCGATTCGATTAGAAAAACATAAACTACGTAGAGAGCCGTCTACCAAAACTTACCGTTATCGTGTAGAATGCTTTTGATGCGAACGGACAAATCGGCACCTGCCGCGGAAGGGACAGAGCGAGAACGCGCGCTCCAAGCGGCACTCAGCCAGGTAGAAAAGGCATTCGGCAAAGGATCGGTCATGCGAATGGGCGAGGGTCGCACCGAGAGCGTAGAAGCCATTCCCACCGGGTCGCTTTCTCTCGACATGGCCCTTGGAATCGGCGGATTGCCGCGCGGTCGCATCATTGAGATTTACGGACCAGAATCGGGCGGTAAGACCACATTGGCACTGCACTGTGTGGCCGAAGCCCAAAAATTAGGCGGATTGGCGCTATTCGTGGATGCGGAGCACGCGATGGACGTCGACTATGCCCGCGCCCTCGGCGTGGATGTTGATCGGCTTTATCTTTCTCAGCCGAACTCGGGTGAAGAAGCCCTGGAAATCGCGGACTCGATGATCAAATCTGGCGCGCTTGATATCGTGGTTATCGACTCGGTTGCGGCGTTGGTTCCGCGGGCAGAAATCGAAGGGGAGATGGGCGATTCTCACGTCGGTTTGCAGGCGCGGATGATGAGCCAGGCCCTTCGAAAGTTAGGCGGATCGCTCAGTAAGTCCAAAACTGCCGCCATTTTCATCAACCAGATTCGCGAAAAGATTGGCGTCATGTACGGCAACCCGGAGACCACTCCCGGTGGTCGCGCGCTCAAGTTCTGGGCCAGCGTTCGGTTGGAAGTTCGTAAGGGCGACGCAATCAAGATTGGAACGGAGCAGACCGGTACCCGCACCAAGGTGAAGGTGGTGAAGAATAAGGTTGCGCCCCCATTCCGAACCGCTGAGTTTGACGTGATCTTTGGCCACGGCATCAGTAAGTCGGGCGACGTGCTGGATAACGGCGTCGTGCGGAATGTGATCAGTAAAGCGGGGACCTACTTCAATTACGGAGACATTCGTCTTGGACAAGGTCGAGATAATGCTCGGACCTATCTCGACACCCATCCTGAGGTGCTAAACGAGATTGACGTCAAGGTTCGAGAACTATACAAAGCCGAAAGGGCTAAAGCGGCACCAGAACCGGTTTCCGTCGACGAGATTGATCCTGAACTGGAATAACCGCAATTGGTGACCCCGGACCTGAATGCGGCCATCGCATTTCTTGCCCGTAAGCCCCGCTTTGAAGCGGAGCTACGGGCCTGGTTGGGGGAAGATTGTGACGAGCTCATCACGAAGCTCCGGCCATACCTGAACGACTCCTTGACGCTGGACACGTACGTTCGGGCGCGTCATGGCCGAAACGCGGTTGGTAGAGCCAGAATGAAGATTGAACTCACGGAGCGCGGCTGCCCATCAGTTCTCATCGATAATGCTCTCACCAATCTGTTGCCGGAGCACGAACGTGCCCGAGCTTTGCTTGATGCGCACCGACGGGATTTGAGCCCCCGTTCAGCCCGATTCCTAGTCAGCCGTGGCTTTGATGAGGAAACTGTCCGAGAATTGATCGAAACGTCCTCCGATTAAGGGCCAAAATAGGAGCATGAATCCCGCTTTTCTTGCCCTGACGGCCGTGGCGGGAGCCGGACTGGGCGGGGCGATGGCCTGGTACTTTGCCGGACGGTCTTTCCGTAACCGTCTGGCCGAATTCAGAATCCAAGCAGCCGAAGACCGCGACCGGATGATTGCCGTGGCAGAAGAAGCCGTTCGTGAACGCCAGGCTAATCTGGATCGCGTAGAAAGGCGTCTGGATCTTCGGGAAAAAATGCTGGAGGATCGGGCAATTCTGTTCGATCAGCGTGAAACAACGCTGATGCAGGAACAACGCCATCTGCGCAGCACTTCGACAACACTAGAGGAGCGGTCTCGTACCATTGAGCAGGAGCTCATGCGCATCGCAGGACTGACTAAAACCGAGGCGCGCGAGATCTTCCTTCGGCAGATCTCCGACGAGTTTCGGGAGGTGGGGGCGAGGCGGGCCAAGGAAGTGGAGGCGGAAATGCTCACTGACATAGAACGCCGCGCACGCAAGCACCTACTTGACGTGATGCAGCGCAGCATTGTGGATTACGTGACGGAAGCCACGGTGGCCGTGGTCGAGATCCCGAACGAGGAGATGAAGGGGCGCATCATCGGGCGGGAAGGGCGAAACATTCGGTCTTTCGAGCAGATTACTGGGGTCGATTTAATCATCGACGAGACGCCGGATGCCGTAATCGTGAGTTCCTTTGACCCGGTCCGGCGCGAAATAGCCCGTCTTTCTCTGATGAACCTGATGCTCGATGGACGCATTCATCCGGGGCGCATTGAAGAACTTCATGAGAAAGCGAGTCAGGAGGTGGATCGCATGATTCGGGACGCGGGCGAGCGAGCCGCGACCCGCGCCAATGTCAGCGGCCTGACGCCCAAATTGATAGAGACCCTGGGCAAACTTCGGTTCCGCACCAGCTACGCCCAGAACGTGCTGGACCACAGCGTAGAGGTGGCTCGTCTAGCGGAGAATATCGCCCATGAGCTCGGCTTGAATCCCGAGGTGGCGAAGCGAGCGGGACTATTGCACGACATCGGAAAAGCGCTGGGGCCCGAGTTTGAGGGTCCGCACGCGATTACCGGAATGGAGTTCCTTCGCAGTCAAAATGAGCGAGAGAGCGTCCTGCACGCGGTAGGTGCCCACCATCACGACATCGAGCCGCACTCAGCCGAAGCAATCGCCGTGATTATCGCGGATACGATTTCTGCGTCTCGACCGGGGGCTCGACGTGAGAATCTTGAGACATATTTGAAACGGCTAGCGGGCCTAGAAGCCCTGGCGAACGACTTCCCAGGCGTACACCGTAGTTATGCGGTTCAGGCGGGTAGAGAAATTCGCCTCATCGTGAAGCCCGACGAGCTGGATGATCTCGGAGCATCCCGTTTAGCCGCCGATGTTGCCCGAAAAATCGAGACTGAGATGGACTACCCGGGCCAGGTAAAGGTAACCGTGATCCGGGAATTCCGAAAAACTGAAATCGCCAAGTAGCTATCGCCAATCCGAGCCAAACACGGTTACCTCTTGTCCGGAGTTTGCCGAATCCTCGATCGCGATTCCAATCGCATGATCGAAGCTGGCTTCATCCAAACCATAGAATCCCGGCCCGCCTTCGCGCATTGCTGCCGTTCGCACCAGGGTCTCGGCCATCGCGATCTCGTCATCAGAAAATCTCGCCTCGACAAAGGGGTTTTCGAACCAGACGCGGTCGCCCGCCGTGATCGAGATGAGTCCGGCTCCTTCCAAATTGCCTTCCTGCCCGG
>CANFJD010000242.1 GCA_947447315.1 Fimbriimonadaceae bacterium | reverse complement strand
CGCTGAGATCGTGAATGAACGCCTCGCCCCCGGGAATGCCGTACTTGTTGTTAAGGAAGGCGGAGACGGCACTTTTTCGCGGCGGAATTCCGCCGAGACGGGAGGCACGCTCGCGTCCGACTTCCACAGAAGTCATGTACTGGACGAACTTCCAGGCTTCGGCGGGGTGCTTGCAGCCCGCGAAGATGGCAAGGGAATTGACGTTGATGAGAGCGTGATGCTTATCGCCGTGCGGTACCGGGGTGGTGCGGAAGTGCACTCCCGCGGATTGCAACTGTTTGAGTGCCCAAGGCCCGGTTGTGCCCATCGCGATGCTGGGGTTCAGCAGTAACGAATCGGAATTGACGGTGAAGGCCCCCGCAGAAAGCGGTTTGGGGCCTAGCGTGGTGACGTCGGCGTACTCGGACTGGAAGAGATCGACCAGTGCTTTGGCCAGTTTTTCGTTTCCGGCAACGGCGCTACGGGTGGGATTCACTGGCCGGTCAACGTAGTCTCCGCCGTCCTTACCGAGCATGGTGAGGTTCCAATTTTGCCCGGCGGACATGCCGTACTGGGCGATAGAACCATCCGGGTTTCGGAGGGTGAGTCGTTTGGCGAGGGACTGGAATTCCTTCCAACTCATTGCCTCATTACTCTTGGGCCACTCCGATTTGGGAATACCGCTTTGCTCCATCAAATCGGTGGAATAGACAACGGACCATCCCGCGATATCGGTCGGGAGGGCATACAGCCGGTCATTCCATTTGCAATTCGCAACGGTTACGGGAAAGAAGTCGTCCAGGGCGTATTTGCTTTCGGCGGCGAGCTGATCGAGGGGCATGAGGGCGCCGCGGGCGACCCATATACCGAAGCTTCCCGAAAAGAACTGCATAACGTCGGGAGCAAGGCCGGAGGCCATCTGGGTTTGGAGTTTGGCCCAGTATTGCCCCCATGGATAGACGCCCATATCGACCCGAATCTCTGGATTCTTTTCGACGAACGCACGCGCCGCTTGGCGGGTGTTTTCCACTTCGTCGGCCCCGCCCCATAGCGAATAACGGATAGTGGTTTTCGCGCCCTGAAAGGATTGGTTCTCGACGATTTCGGCGGCGGCGCGGAAGGGCAGAAGGCAAACGGCCGCCATGATGGCGAGAGTGATGCCCTTCATGGGGCGAAGTATATACTCCGCCGAATATGTCGCCATGGCCGCTATTTCTGTTGGTCGCATCGCCACCACGCTCACCGATGACGGCCTTGGCAGCGGAGATGAATACCGTCTGCCAGAAGTTTCACGGACGGGTTGGCTACCACGTTAAGAATCTGGTAACCGGCGAGACCATTGGTTTGAATGCGGGCGATCGGTTCCCGTCGGCTTCCACGATCAAAACGGCGGTGATGATGGAAGTGGTCAACCAGATTGAGGAAGGCAAGCTGCAGTGGACCGAGAAGCTGAAAGTTCCGCCGAAGGCGAAGCGGAGTTCTAGTATGTGGACCGCCTATTTGGAGGATGGGATTGCGGTGAATATTGACGGCCTCACCAATCTCATGATGAACGTGAGCGACAACACGGCAACGGTGATGCTGGCCGACCGGGTGGGGGTCGAGAATATTGAACGGCGGATGCTGGCCTGGGGGCTGAATGACACGGCCTGCACGATCCACGAACCCGCCAGCAACATTCGGCTTCGCCGGCTTCACCAAACGTTTGCGAACATGGGCGTGACTTCGCCAAGGGATATGGGGGCGCTACTGGAGCGCATTTATCGGGGAACGGCGGCAAAGAGTCGGGCGGCGAACGAGCGGATGCGACGCATTATGAGTCACCAGTACTGGGACGATTTCTTTGTGAGCCAGATTCCGCCGGATGTGGTGGTGTGTGCGAAGGTGGGCGCCTTGGAGCGGAGCCGCAGTGATACCGCAATCGTTTTCGGCCCGACTCCGTACATCATCACGGCGTATACCGATAATGCGAAGGATCGATCGTGGGGCGATAACTGTGAAGGGCATGTCTTGCTGAGGACCTTAAGCCGTTTAGCCTGGAAATACATGGCTCCGAAACGGCCTTATACGGCTCCGGAAGATGCGCCGCGCTGGTTCCCGACCGGAGCCGGAGTCGAAGACTCGTAACGTTTTGGTAAGTTTCGTTGGTGGATACGGCGATTCAGGAGGCGTTCCGGAGCCAATATCGGGCTGGTTTGCGCATGTTGCGTGAGTGCATCGAACGGTGTCCGGATGAGATTTGGGGTGAAGTGACGGACCGATTTCCGCGGACGTTTTGGCGGATTGCGTACCACACAATTTTCTACACCGATCTCTACTTGTGCGTCGATTCGGACTCCTTTCAACCGTGGGAGAAGCACGTTTGGCACGGGCGACTCCTGTGGACAGACGATGAGACGGGGGTTCCGCCCGATGAAACTCCGTTGACGCAAGCCGAATTGGTGGAGTACGTGGACAAGATTTACCGATCCCTGGATGACCGGTTAGCGGCGATGGATTTTTCGTCGACCGAGTCTGGGTTTTCTTGGTATCCGATCTCAAAGTTCGAGCACCAATTGGTGAATTTGCGCCACTTGGGCGTCCACATCGGGCAACTACAGAGCCTGCTGTACGCGAAAAATGTGGAATTGAGTTGGGTTGGCCGTGGGTAGCGACACCGACTAGTTCTCAAGGAAGCCGCGATTGGACTAACATGGGGTTCCGGTTCTGATTCAAGTTAGAGGCGGCCGGAAGCCATCGTATGAAGATATCGGTCCCGTTGTTCCTAGGTTCACTGAGCGTCTTGGCGTACGGCATGTACGGTTCGCCGATTCAAGCGGGTAACCCGAGGGCAGTCGCTCCGGTGAAGGTGGACTTTGACCGAGATGTGATGCCGATTTTGAGCCAGCGGTGCTTTAAGTGTCACGGACCGGATGCTTCGAAGGTGGCGGCCGGTCTAAGACTCGATTCTTTGGCTTTGGCTCGCAAGGATGATGTCATCGTGCCGGGTTCGCCGGAGAAGAGTCGCTTGCTGAAGCGGGTATCCGAGGCCAATCCAGACGACCGCATGCCGCCGCCGGACTCCGGGGTGAAGTCTTTAAACCCCGATCAGATTCGTATTCTTACAGAGTGGATTCGCAGCGGGGCGAAATATGAGCAACATTGGTCATTCGTGCCGCCCAAACGGCCCGCGCTCCCCTCGGTGAGCGACCCGAAATGGTGCCGAACCCGGATCGATCGCTTCGTGCTGGCGAAATTAGCGGAATCGCACCTACGACCGGAGCCAGAAGCAGACCGAAATACATTGGCGTTGCGAGCAGCGCAGACGCTGACCGGTCTACCACCCACGACGGGAGATTTGAATTTGTACTTGGCGGATCGTCAACCTGGAGCATACGAGCGGTACGTGGACCGTCTATTGGCTAGTTCCGCTTTCGGCGAGCATCAAGGGCGCTACTGGCTGGATGCAGTTCGCTACGCCGATACCCACGGGCTTCAGCTAGATAATGAGCGGGGAGTGTATCCCTACCGAGACTGGGTGGTGCGGGCCTACAACCAAGACCTGCCGTTTAACAAGTTTATCGAGTGGCAACTGGCAGGGGACCTGCTTCCAAAGCCAACCACGGACCAATTGGTGGCGACGGGCTACGTGCGGATGAACCTCACTACCAACGAGGGGGGCGCCATTGAAGAGGAGTTTCTGGCGCGAAATACGTTTGATCGTGTGGACACGACGAGCACGGTGTTACTGGGATTAACGGCTCAGTGCGCACGGTGTCACGATCATAAGTACGACCCCATTAAGCAGCGGGATTATTACGGACTCTACGCCTTCTTTAACAGCACGACGGACCAGCCGCTCGACGGGAATATCACTTTCCCACCGCCCGCGATTCGGGCTCCGTCCCCCGAGCAAGCGGTGGAATTGCAGAAATTGCGGGATCGCCAAACGCGACTGATGAACGGGTTGGATGGGGAGGCGGCTCGGCGAGACTTTGAATCGCAGCCTACGGAAATTCCGATTTCTTCGGGATGGGAGATCAGCCCGGTTTACGCATCAACGACCTTTGACGAAGCGTTTGATGCGGTGAAGCCACCGGAAGCAACCGCGGGTACGGTGGCGTGGAAGCCATTTGCCCTTGAGATTGGAAAGGACTACGCGGGAATAGTTGGTCGCGATAACGCGGCGGTTTACCTACGGGGCCGGATGACGCTATCGAAGGCGAAGACCTACACCTTTGGGGTTTCGAGTGACGACGGGGTAAAGGTTTGGCTG
>CANFJD010000241.1 GCA_947447315.1 Fimbriimonadaceae bacterium | reverse complement strand
AGCGCTACCGAAACGCCTGTGAGAAGAGAAAGCCAGGCGGTCGTCCTGAGTCGAATTCTCAAGTTTTCAGCCGCGTGACTATTTCCTTTAGCGGCTTGAAGTGCCTTTCGACCACTCTCTGCGAGGTTGCCAACAATTGTGGGGGAGGGAATATGCATAGGGATCACCGTTCTAGCTTGTTTGACTGCTGATTGAGCAAATTTTGGCGACTTAGACCTATGTGATTGAACGGTTACTTGCGTATAGAAAATGCATAAGAATCCGCAAGCACGTAAGAATATTAAGTGGAAAGGTTTGTCAAATTTGATGGGGATTTACCCCGGGTTTCAAAAATGATACGAACTATAGCTGCAAATTTTCGAGATAGTCATGCCGCCAAGAGTGCTGTCGGCGCGCTCCTAGATCACGGAGCCAGTCAGGAGCAAATCACCCTGGTTTTGCCGCCTGGTGAAAAGAGTGATTCGATCCTAGACGAACCAACTCACGGTCTCTCCACGACGACATCCGCCGACGCAGCTGCGGGAGCAACGACTGGCACTGCGGTCGGATTAGGTCTTGGGGCGCTCGCCGCGCTCTCTGCCATTACTATTCCGGGACTGGGGCTGGTCCTTGGTTGGGGGGCTCTCGGCACGGCGCTCGGAGCCGTCGCCGCCACGGCTGGCGGTGGAGCCATCATTGGCGGCTTAACCGGCTACCTTAAAGATCAGGGGATTTCAGAGAGTTTTGCCGCCAAATCGGAAGAATATATTGGTTCCGGAGGCGCGATGGTGGCCGTCACGGTTCCATCCGGCGACGTAGGAGAGGGTCTCGCCGCGACAATCTTGGCAAAATACGGCGGGGAACTGCACCATGACGGAGGTGCGACAAATGGGACCCAGGAGGTTCCCTATACGCCAATCATGCGAGATCACCCTGAGGATCATCTCCCGCCAGAAACCACCACCGATCCCGCTGACATCCCCATGATTCCGCCTGCACGGCTAATCCTTTGAGGAAACAAAGCCAGCGTTCCGTACCGACCTTCCGTACCGCGGGTGCGGAAGATCGGCATGAGAGGCGCGACCTTCTGCCGGACCTAATCATGAATACATTAACTCATTAATCAATCGAAAACTTAGTAGGTAATTGCGTAGGCCAGACTGCCGCACCTAGTAATGGTGGAAATCCAAAAACCTGGTCAACATTCCACTTGCCTCAAATTAGCTGATCGCACTCGCGGGAAGAACTACAACTCAAACAGCATTTTGGATAGATGCGGACACTTGGTGGATTGACAGAAGTTTGGAAACCTGAAATTATAGGGACTTTCTTTATTCGATTTGTGTCATTCGAGAAAGGTAAGGACTTTCGTCGAATATTTGAGTGAGATCGTTAAAGGTGTATCACGTTCGTTCGTGACAAATGGAGAATATATGAACTGGGATATTGTTCAAGGAAATTGGGCTCAAATGAAGGGCCACCTCAAAGAAGCATGGGGCAACGTCACCGACGACGATCTTCAGAAGCTGGACGACAAAAAAGACCAGGTCTCTGGCCTGTTGCAGGAGCGTTATGGATGGGCCAAGGAAGACACCGATAAAAAGTTGGATGAGTGGGCGGGGAAGTTCAACAACCTGACGGACGATAAGCCGGCGGGCGGCATCTGATGTTGCGCTACGCCGTGATCTTCTTCGTGATCGCTATCATCGCCGCAATTTTCGGGTTTGGAGGTATCGCCGGCACCGCGTCTGGCATCGCTCAGATTCTATTCATTGCCTTCCTCATCTTGGCGTTGATCTCGCTTGTGATGGGTCGACGACCGAGCGTTTAACCGAGTTCGCTTAACCCAACCGCCTCCGTCTTCAGACCGAAGACGGAGGCTTTTTTTGTTCCCGGTAGTTTGCCGAGCCAAATTTACGTTACAATCCCGGCACCTTGCGCGGAAACCGAGTTCGAGAAAATTTGACGGGGTGGCTGTTCATATCCCCGTGGCTGCTGGGATTCCTCATTTTCACTGCCGGACCGTTTCTTCGCAGTATCTACCTTTCGTTCACCCGGTACAACATCAGCGCCCCACCCCGCTGGGTTGGTCTTGCGAACTACCAGAAGCTCTTTACTGAAGATGAATTGTTCTGGAAGTGCAGTTTCGTGACAATAAAATTTGCGGTGGTATCCGTACCGCTGACGGTTGCTCTGGGAGTTGGCTTAGCGCTGCTACTGAATCAGTCCGTCAAAGGCATGACCGTCTTCCGGACTGTTTTCTTCCTCCCCAGCATCGTCCCGACCGTCGCCACCACCGTCATGTTCCTGTGGATCCTTAATCCCACCACAGGTCTCATAAACAGACTGCTGCAATCCTTCGGGGTCGCCGGCCCGTCTTGGCTAAACGATGCCACGTGGGCGTTTTGGACGTTCGTGATGATGTCCCTTTGGGGAGTCGGGGGCAGCATGGTGATCTATCTCGCGGGCCTCAAAGACATACCGACCTACCTGTACGAAGCCGCGGTGATCGACGGTGCGGGGCCGTACCAAAGGTTGAAAAACATCACCCTCCCAATGGTAACTCCCGTCGTCTTTTTCAACCTCGTTATGAGCATCATCGGCGCATTTCAATACTTCACCCAGCCGTACATGATGACCCCGAAGGGTGGTCCCGACGACTCCACCCACTTCTACAGCATGTATCTGTTTGACCGAGCTTGGAAATACCTCGATATGGGCTACGCCAGCGCCATGGCTTGGGTGTTGTTCGTCGTTGTCGTCGGCCTCACCGCCATCGTGCTAAAAACTCAATCCAAGTGGGTGCATTACGGTGGCTGAGAAAACTTCGTTGGGCTCCCGGAAATCTATCGTTCAATGGATCGGTGTGTTTCTAGCCGTCATCTCCGTGGCGGCTGTTTTCGCGTTTCAGCAACCCACCCCAAGGCGTTATCCAAAGCGTATTCCGGTCCAATTTTGGCATCGCTGGGGCGGCGAGTGGGCGAACGTGGTCAACAGTATTTGCCAGCGCTACAACGCCAGCCAAGATAAATATGAGGTGATTCCGCTAGGAGTCTCGGGCGGGTCCGACATCAAGTTTCGCCTCGGAGTACTTGGCGGAGATCCTCCCGATGTCATGTCGATGTGGAATGGTGCAATCCCGGACATGGCCGATAATGGCCTCCTAACCGATCTCACAACCCTCATGTCGCCCGCGGATCGCGACTACTTCTTCAACCAAAGTTATCCCGTGGTGCGGGATAGCGGAATGGTAGACGGCAAAGTCTGCGGAGTCACCATCGGATCGGATCTGTACGCTCTCTATATCAACGTCTATCAGCTAAAAGCCGCCGGCCTCGACGCTGATCACCCGCCAAAAACCTTGGAAGAGCTTTGCGACTGGGGAGAAAAACTTACCATTCGCGACAAAGCAGGGAATGTCAAGCGACTTGGATTTCTGCTCAGCCAACTCGACTACCTCACCTACTCATTCGGCGATGGATTGTGGGATCCATCCACCCAACAGATCCGGACAAATACTCCGGATAACGTGCGGGCCCTGCAGGCAATTTATGATTTCCGAAAGCGCATGGGTCAAGACAAAGTGCAACGCTTCCAGGCAAGCCTGAACTCCGGGTCCGATACCGGTGGTTGGCCCTTCATCACCGGAGAACTTTCCATGACCCTCGACGGTCAGTGGCGGGTCGAAGAGATACGCAAATATTCCCCCAAAATGAATTACCGGGTCATACCGATTCCGCCCCCCGCTCAAAACGGACGTACCATGGGTGGATGTCTCACTGGTAACTTCATGATCATTCCCACCACCGCCCGACAAAAGGAAGGAGCTTGGGATTTCATCCGATATTGGAGCGGCTTCACCGATCCCGAAGCGTCAGCCCAGTGCTTCAATGATGGTGGTTGGCTCCCCCTGTCACCTAAAGTGGTTCAAACCAAGACTTTCCAAAAATGGCTGAAAGGCAATCCCCAGTTCCAAACCTTTCTTGACATTGCGGGATCACCAAACTGCAAACCATTGCCTCCCGTGCCGTACCTCCAGTATCTGATCGACGGCATCGCCAAAGCGGAGGATCGCACGGTGCGTGGGGAAATGGCTCCGCAAGCCGCGATGGATGACCTCGCCCGGCTGATGAAACAAGAACTGACAAAGCGAAAGGAGCTTGGATATGCTCGGTAAGCGTTCGCGAGAATGGCTTGGCCCTACCATCAGCCAAAAGTTGATGATCTATGCGGCGCTCCTCATCCTCAGTCTGCCGGCT
>CANFJD010000240.1 GCA_947447315.1 Fimbriimonadaceae bacterium | reverse complement strand
GTCGTTGAAAACGCCCATCGTTCGGGCGATGGTTTGCGTACTGGTGAAGGTGGAATCGTATTCCCGAACAAACACGGCTCGCGGCGAATTGGAGACGTACTTCCCAAATTCTGCTCCTTCATCACCCAGCCAAAGGTGAAACGCGGAGAACGAGCCGTTCCAGCGATACCCCTCGGTGATCATTCGCTGGACTTTGGCCATTGCGCGGCGGGCCGAGGTTTTGCCGCCAAACGCTTCTTCTCCCCCAATCCAGGCGTAATCCGCCGGGTTGATTCCAGAGGCGAAGTAGTCCTCGCCGGCATAGCGGGGGCGCTTCTTATCCCAGGTCCATCGTCCCCTCCCTGCTCCCGTTTCTTGATCTTGGTAAGCGAGGTCTGGATACGCGCCGGGATCGTTTGTATAAACGTAATGATCGCCCGCAACCGGAAAGAGGTTGGCTTTGCCCGCCCCGCCACCATCAGTCATCCAGGCGCGGGTGGGGTCGGTGGCGGCCACGGCGTCTCCCACTTCCTTCACCCGGCGTTCAAACTCATCCATCAAATTGCCATACAGGTTGATGCAGTTGATGTAGAGAAACTCGTTTTCGATGCTCCAAAGCTGAATGGACGGATGGTTCCGTTCTGCCTTCACCTGGGCCACCATCTGGTCTTTCCAGTTGTTCAAGAGCTGAACCTTGGTTTCCGAACCATAAAGTTTCTGCAGTTCCGGATCGGTCTCAATCGCGAAATATCCGATGGCCTCCCCGTCCAGAATGCCGGAACGGCGGATGACCACCCCATTCTGGTCGGCCCAAGATAAGCCTTCGGAGAAAGGCATGCCGTTCCACCGGGACCCACCGTTCTGCGCCGCCCCCGACATGCGCTGGAATCGCTGATTCGACTTTCGATAATTCGCTAGCCACTCTTCCCGGTCTTTTCCTTGCGTGAGCTCGGCCCAACCGCGCCACACGATCCCATTCAGCAGAAAATCCTTTCCGCGAACATTCCACTCCCGGAATCCAAAAGTGGTCAGGGAGACATCCTCTCCGGCGGGACTCTTCACGGTCACGCGCAGGTGCGTCATTTGCGGATCATCTGGCCACCAGATCCGAGCGTTCGTGAAGTTCGCCAACAGCCTTGCCTGTCCGTTCACCACTGGCACCGCTGGAATCGTGAGTTCCGTTTTGCCCGTGGTTGGATTCACCGCCTCGGCGGCGACGGTGGTGCCGGCGACGGGATTGCCAACCTCCACGTCGGCTATTAGCTGCCGTCCTTCCCATTTCGGCTGAACGAATACGTCCTTGGCGTAGGTCGGTCCCGCGCATTCAAGCACCGGTGTATCGAGAATTCCCGATTGGAACGCGTTCCACACCGGATAGGCCAAGTCTTGAAAGCCCCGACCCGTGAAGCTGAGCGGAAGGTTGAACATTTTCCGCAGCTTCATCGGGCGCGTGGGACTGGTGGAGTATCCGTACCAAGGGTCACGAATTCCCACCATGATTTCGTTCACTCCGGGCTTGATGGCGCGCGAGACATCGACTTGGAATGGAACCCACGGATTTTTCTCGAAGCCGCAGAGTTGACCGTTCACCGCCACGGTGGAGTTGAGATTGTTCGCCCCAAATCGCAGCAAAAAGCTTCGCCCGACCAGGCCACGAGGAATTTCCACCCGGGTTCGGTACCAAATGCGGTGAGCAAAGACCAGATCGGGACGGGAGACATTGCGGTCGCTCGGAACCGGGATCGCGCTCCAGAAAGGCAGGGCCCGCGGAATCTCCATCGGCACCGCGATATCTGCCGGGGGCAGTTGCTCGTCGTCCCGGGCTATTTCCCAGTCGCCCGCCAGTGAAACCGAGCTTCGGTAAGCCGAATCGTGCATCGCGATGGTGAACACTTTAGCCGCGGCGCCGCGGTCCCTCTCGGTTTGCCAGTCCTCGCCCGGTTTGTAGCGGCTGTGCGGCTGGAATGGACCATCCGAGATCACCAGCGCATCGCTGGCATACAGCGTTCGTTGAGTTTCTCCCTTGCTGTTTTTTGTTTTGGAGATCCGAATCTGAAGGGTGTTTTCGCCCGTGGAAACTTCGGCTTCCCCGAGTTTCAGCCAGGCCACCTCGGTCCATTCCGAGATGGTTTGCAAGTCCGTCGTCAGCGCGTCGGGTGAAACATCCGTCCAAGCTCCATTTCCTACCCGCCAAGAAAAGGGACTGCGAACAAACTCGTACCCAATTCGATTCCAGATTTCTCGCTTTCCCGCGCTGGGTGACTTAAATGTGTAGGAAAGGGTAGCGCCTTCGGTCGGGAGCTCCTTCTCGGTCCTCGCCTCGTCCAGATTGACTGTTCCCCAAACCTGTCCGCTTAGGAGTTGCTTTTCGCCCCACCCGACGTTCTGGACGGGGACATTGCTCGTGGTGGGTGCCTCGCCTTCGAGCCAAATGACGCCCGCCGCCGGGGTCTTAACCGCCTTCGTGGATGGCTCCAACTTTGCGCTGGGCATCATTGAAAGAGCGACTAGGAGGCACGTCATCATGCTGAGACCATTGTAACCCGGTCATTCCGCGCCGAAAACGATATTTAGCATGTCGTTTATCGATTTCTCGTTTTGGCGGGGTATGGTGACCATCCGCATGGCCCTGTTGCAGACCTCATTTTTCAGCCCGACGCTCATCAAGAATGTAGCGATGAATCTCATCGTCCCGGAGTCAGTGGATGGCCCGTATCACGTTCTCTTCCTGTTGCACGGCCTCAGCGATGACCACAGCAAGTGGATGCGAATGAGCAGTATCGAGCGTTATGCCGATGGCTATCCGTTGATCGTGGTGATGCCCGATGGGGGGCGAAACTTTTACCAGGATGGGGTGCAAAGCGCTCGGTACGGCACCATGATCGGACGTGAGTTGCCGCAATTGATCCGACGCTGGTTTCCCGTAAAACCAGATTTTGCGATCTCGGGCCTTTCGATGGGTGGCTATGGTTCTTTGCGCCTCGCTTTCGACTATCCCGAGGTGTTCCGAAGCGTGTGGGCAATGAGCGGCGCGCTAGAGTTCGGCACCGAAGGGGATTACGACCGGATGGAGAGCTTCCCGCGAGAATTCCATCACATTATCGAAGTGGCGGAATCAGGGTCGGTTGCCGACCTGTTTAAGATTGCCGAGCGGGCGACTAATCTGCCTAAAATTGGGTTTGATTGTGGCACCGAGGATTGGCTGATCGAATCTAATCGAAAATTTCACCTGCACCTTCGGTCCCTAGAGATCCCGCATGAATACCACGAGCATCCGGGCGGGCACGATTGGGCGTATTGGGACACGCACATTAAAGATGCGCTCGAGTTTCACGCCACGTCACTCGGTTTCACCGGTCCGAACGGCTAACGACGAGGCAGGGCATGTTCGAAGGCGTCGAGCCGCAGATCTGGAGTAAGTCCCATCGCCGTAATTACCTGCAACTCAGCGTTGAGTAGAGACATCGGGTTTCCCGCGCCGGCGACGGCGATGCCCTCCGAAATCATGCCCATTCTAGCCAGCCGGTGAGCGATTTCGGCGGATTCGCTCCGCAGGCGCTAAGCCCGGTTCGGGGCGGCTCCTTCCTCAATCGCGGCTTTGACGCGGCACCGGTGGTCAACCGCCATGGTGGTTGCACGCCGGAGAAATTCGGCCGGAACGCGATCACTTTTGGCTAGGTGTTTCAATGCGGCCGCGGCAATTCCCACGAATTGCGGAGCGTGCCAAAGAATGGAACGACGCTGACCAAGCATGTATTCACCCACCGGCCGCACGCTCCGAATCGAATCCACCGTTATCGGCTGATCGATGATTTCTACCGAACGCGTGAGGGTTGAATTGAGGGCGGTCAAGTTCACCGGTGGGCCCCACATGAACTGGGCGCGTTCCTTGGTCTCCACCCTCACGATGATTTCCATCCCGTCGCTCCGTATCATTCCCAGCGCGACGGCGGGGAAGAGTTCTACCCCGGTAATCCCACGGCACAAACCCGTTCGCAACTCCGTCTCGGCAACTTACGGCAAAATCTGTACAGTTGCGCAGGTGCCCCAGCGCCACTCCCAAAGGCTCATCAAGGTCGGCCCGGAGATGGAAACCGGCGAAAAGCTGAAAAGCGACAAATGCAAATGCAGCGCTGTGTTCAGCCAGCGTTGCCAAGATCTCAAATGCTTCGGCGGGATTGCTCCCAAAATTCCGATGGAGCCCCGCCAAGCAATAGGCATGGTACGCCGCCTGGAGAGTAGCCGGGTCCGAATTTAGGCGGCTACGGTCAGGCAGATGCTCTACGGAAAT
>CANFJD010000239.1 GCA_947447315.1 Fimbriimonadaceae bacterium | reverse complement strand
GAGATGGCCACGTACATTGCGGGATCGTCTGGCACTTGCTTCTTATTGAAGATCTGATCGAGATTTTCGAAGAAATTCTTCCCCAGCAGAATGTTATGGTGTAGCAGTTCAGGGATATCGCCTTGGTAGTCGATATACAGATTCAGCGTACTGCAGCTATATCGGCGCTTGACATCCTTCTTCGCTTTAAGCAGCTTCTTCTCCGCGAACGGAAGGTCGGCGTTGCAGATAACGGCGTCGGCTTCTAGCAGTTCTCCGGTTGAGAGCGTTACCGCTTTGGGTTCAATCTGCGTGACTTGCGTGTTCAAGCGGATATCGGCTCCCTTTTTGATTGCTAGGTTGGCGACCGAACGGCAGATCTGGACCATGCCGCCATCGGGGTACCAGATTCCTTCGCCGTACTCCATGTAGACCAGGACGCCGTAGACGTAGGGCGCATCGTACGGACTGAGGCCGAGGTACATGGTTTGCAAGCAGAAGAGCTGGTGCAGTCTCTTGTCGTCAAAGGTCTTTTCGACGGCGCGGGCAAGGTTGCCGAGCATGTTGTGCTTGAGCGCCGTTTGCAGGGAGCCAGGTCGCGCTAAATCCAGCAGTGAATCGTAGTTTCGATTTACGAACTTGGGCATGGCTTCGCGGTAGAGCTCGCCGAGCTTCCCAATGAAGCCGGGATACTTGGCGGCATCCACGGGACCGGCCAGGCGTTCGATGTTTCGCCGCATCAGGGCCATATTGGCAGTGCAATCTAACTGGGTGGAATCACCGAAGGTGACCCGATAGTTCGGGTCACAGAGCGAGATCTTAAGGTGATCTTCGAGTCGCTCGCCGACGTCGCGGAACAGCTTTTCGAACGGATCCAGCATCATCATCAACGTCGGTCCCGCGTCGAACGTAGCTTCGCCCACCCGGAGTTCCCGGTTGCGACCGCCGACTTGGTCGTTCTTTTCCAGCACCGTGACCCGGTGGCCGCGATGAGCGAGGCGCAGGGCGGTGGCGAGTCCGCCCATTCCGGCTCCGACAATGATGAAGTGCTTTGGCACGGCCTAACTCTACTGGTTGAGAAACCGAATGGTTCCGGCTAGACGGACGTGACCCATAGGTGACGGGAGACTTCGTGGCCCACGGTGTGGGGTTCGTCGTTCACCCGCAGGTGGATGAGGTTATCAATGGCGGTGGCGCCGATGGCTTCGAACTCAACTCCCGGGCGCAAACCCAACTGATCGAGTCTCCGCAGAAAGGAGGCTCGCTCATCGGAGATTCGCACCACGCGGAGGCGACCGGCGGGGGCGGCTTCCAGGCGAATGCTGGAATCTTCGGCCATGGCATCTACCGGGTTGCCATGAGGGCAGGTGGTCGGGTGGCCCAGCTTGGCGTCGATGCGGTCGATGACGTCTTCGCTGAGATAGTGCTCCAGCTTGCAGGCGAGCTCGTGCACGTCGTCCCACGGCAGGCCAAGCTCATCGACCAGGAATCGCTCCAGCAACCGGTGCGAGCGCATGAGCTGCTGGGCGACTTTGTTGCCAAACTCGGTGAGACGGATGCCCTGGTAGGGTTCGTGGCGCACCAGGCCCATCTCCGCCATCTTCTTGATCATGCTGGTCGCGCTGCCCGCGCTCACCATCATGTAGGTGGCAATTTCGCCGGTGGAAACCAGGTCCACCTCTTGTTGGAGCCGGAAGATCCCGTCAATGTACTCCTCCACGCTCTCGCTAAAGGCGCGCTCCTTAGCATGGTCCAACCCCGGCCGGCAACTAGCCGGAACGCGGAGGGTGAGTTCTCGAGACGCCATATCTCCAGTTTACGGTGCCGTCAAGAACTTTGACCGTTTCTGGACTGGAATTGCTTCCGGAGAAGCAAACTTCCCGTCCTCAGTGGTCCGGCCAACGACTCAATCGTTAGGTCGTTTCTTCGCAATATTGACCACCTGTATTTTCCGTTTTCCGCTTTCCGGGTAGAGATTTTTGACCTAAATATCCAGCGGATCTCGGCGGGGGTAGCTGCCGAGGATGATGGTTTCTAGGGCTAGGGTTTTTAGGACGTCGAGGGCTTTTTGCATTTTCTCGTCCTTTTGGTGACCGTCGCAGTCGACGTAGAACAGGTATTCGAACGTGGCGCGCTGGGCGGGACGGCTCTCGATCATGGTGAGGTTGACGCCGTTGGAATCGAACGCGGTGAGGGCCTTGACCAACTCGCCGGGACGGTTGCGGACGTTGAACATGACGCTGGTCTTGTCGCGACCGGTGACGGCGGGCTCGTTATAACCCAGCACCAGGAAACGGGTGCGGTTCGCGGGGTCGTCTTCGATGTGCTCCACCAAGATGGGGATGCCCACGGTTTCGGCGGCCAGGCGGTTGCAGATGGCGGCGCTTTCGGGGTCCATCAGGGCGCGCTGGGCGGCCTTGGCGGTGGGGGCGGCATCGATGATTTCGGCCGTCGCCAGGTTGGCAGCGATCCAGTTTTGGCACTGACTGCGCGGCTGCTCGAAGGCGTAGATGCGCTCGATTTTTCGCAGCGAATCGCAGGTAGAGACCAGGTGGTGGTGGATGGGCACGTAGGTTTCCGCGACGATTTTAACGTTGGTCCGCGGGAACATATCTAGGGTTTGGGGCACAATGCCGGCCACGGAGTTTTCGACCGGGACCACGCCGTAATCAGCCTCGCCGTGCTCGATGGCGTGGAAAACGGCGGGGATGGAGTTATAGGGAGCGAATTCGGTACTGGTGCCGAAGGTCTGGATGCCGGCAAGGTGGGTGAAGGTTCCGGCAGGGCCCCAGTAGGCCACTTTCAGCGGCTTTTCCGCGGCGCGGGCGGCGCTGATGATCTCGCGGAAGACGGCGCGGAGCTGCTCGTTGCGGAGCGGTCCGGGGTTGATCTCCTTCAGCCGCTCGTAGATGGCGCGTTCGCGCTCGGGGGTGAAAAACGGGCTGCCGTCGCGGCCTTTTACGCGGCCCACTTCCTGCGCCAGCTCCACGCGGCGGCTGAGCATCTCCACCAACTGGTGGTCAATCGCATCGATATCAACGCGAATTTGGTCTAACGGGCGCGGCGCTTCACTCACGACTCTAGATTATGGAGCCACCGCAGTTTTCTTGGCATAGACTGGTAATAAATGGATGACGGAAAGGTCGTCGCAATCCGGCGATGGGTGGTGGGAATCTGCATGCTTGGAGGCATGGGCCTCCTAGCGCTGGGGATCTTCGGATTCTTGAGTCTCAAGGGTCATCTCACCAAACCGGGCACTGATCCCGAGGTATTCCAGAAGGAGCGACGAGCGCTGGCCGCCGAGTTCAAAAAGGATGTCCCCGGCACTCGGCACCGAACGTTGGCCACCATGGAAAAGGAGCCGGACCGAGCCGCAGATCAGCTGAGTTACCTGTTTTCGCCGAGCGAGACCGACTGGAGAATCTACCATCGGCCAAACAGCAAACGGAGGCGCAAATGGCTCTCGACACACAATTGGCCGGCATCAAGGTCCTCGAGTCACAACGAGCTGGAATTGAAATAGATTTCAGCTGGCAACATGCGCTCAAGATTGCGATCCTGGCCCGTCGGAGCGACTTGATTCGCCAGTGTGCCCAAAAGTGGGTGTCGGCGCGAGACTTATGGGTGTTCACCGATGATTCCACTCGTCATGACGGCTACCAGTACCTGGGATGGGCCGACCTGATCGACGGAAACATCGACGCCGCGGCCGACAACCTTCGGCGGTCGGGAGACTTTATGAACGCGCCTACGCTCCGATCGTTCGGCTCCTCTACCGCGCTGGCAGATGCCCTCTTGAAGAAAGATCGATACGCCGATGTGATCGCCTGGTTGGAAAAGGTTCGGGGCCACTGGGAACCCGAAATTTGCGATGAGTGGCTCACCCAGCTCAAAAAGAAAATTCATCCGAGTGACGAAAATTGGATTGGACAGTTCGGATACTGAACGCGCTTACCAGTCCGATTCGGTGGGTTTGGATTCTTTGGCTTGACGGGCGCGTTCGATGATGAGCAGCGCATCAGCGGCGGCGGCTTGTTCGGCTTCTTTCTTGCTCCGACCCGTGCCTTCGCCGATGACGTCGCCGTCAATCTCAACCTGCACCGTGAACCGACGCTCGTGAGCGGTGCCGCTTTCGCCGACGACAAAGTAGTTGGGCGGACGTCGCCAGATGGCCTGGGAGACTTCTTGCAGTTTTGACTTATAGTCGTCTGGATTCACGTCGCCACCGCGAATGCGCATGATGGCGTCGTGCATTTGCTCCAGCACAAACCAGCGGGCAACTTCCAGACCGCT
>CANFJD010000238.1 GCA_947447315.1 Fimbriimonadaceae bacterium | reverse complement strand
GAGCCGCTGATCGGCATTGACCCGGAGGGCGCAAAGGAACTGAAGGATGAGATTCGCCGGGCACGTGACGGCGGCTGTAGCATCTTGGTTTCTACGCACCTTTTGGACACGGCCGAGAAGATGTGCGATCGAGTCATCATCATGCGGCGCGGAAAGATGATCGTTCAGGGCACTGTCGATCACCTGCGAAGCTTGGAAGGGATGGAGGGCAAATCGCTGGAAGATATCTTCTTGTCGCTCACGCACGAGGAAAAGGAACCGTCCGTCATCCAATGAACGAATTCCTCGATTCTTCTCGGCCGCTCATCTTCCTTACCATTCAATCGGTAAAGAACGGGGTGGTACGGGCGGTAACCAATATTCGCCGACTCATCGGCCTCATCTTCTTTATCGGTTACTACCTTTTCGTATTCATTCGGCCGTTCGACCGCAGTCCATCGCCCTCCGTTCCGGTGCCCGGCAACGGTCCGATCAAACTGCCAGCGCCCTCGGTCTTGGAGCCGTGGATTTTCCTCATATTTGCCGGGCTAAGCCTTCTCCTGAGTATAAGTTTGCCTGCATATAAGTCCACATTTCGGCCCGCCGATGTGGACGTGCTCTTCCCGACTCCGGTCAGTCCTCGCATCGTGATGCTATGGCGTTTGGCGCGTGATTACGCCCTCACGCTGCTCTTTCCCCTGTTCTTCATCATCATGGGCTGGCGGGGCTCCACGGCGGGCATTCAGGCCCTCTTCGCGAACTTTCCCCAGTACGGAAACTATGTTCTCCGCGCCCTTTCTGGTTCTTGGCTACTGCTAGCGCTGGCGTGGACTTGCATGGGCTACGCCGTGAGCCTGTTCATCAATCGAAGCGACCAGGAAAGTAACCGAAATCGGATTTGGATTTACGTCTTTGCGTATGCCCCGCCGGCATTGGCCTTGGTCACGTTCGTGATTCAACTACGGATAAATTTCAGCCTCGCCACCGCGACGGCGACCTTGGTTTCGCCTTGGCTGAAGACCCTGTTTCTCCCGGCCACCGCGGCTACGGAAATTGTCATGGCTCCGCTTACCGGAAATTTACTGCTGGCGGTAGGCGGCGGGGCGGCACTGATCTTGCTGATTACGGTGTCCATGCGGATTGCTTTCACTCAGTCAAGTTGGATGTACGATCAGGCGGCCGCACGCGGATTTGATGCCGTCGAGATTCGCAACCTCGCCCGGCGGGGTGACCGCACCGGGATTGCCGCGATGCGGGCTAAGTCGGGGCAAATCCGGTCACGCGGACTCAGCGCGCGCATCGCGCGGCAGACAATCACGGGGCCAGCAGCTACCCTATGGCGAGAAGCGATCCTGCAGGTGCGAAGTGGCATCGGGACAAACGTTTTCTTTGCCCTCACCATGACGGTCACCCTGGGCGGCATCGTGTGGGCATCTAAAGGATCATCGCGGACCGGCCCCATCATCGGTTACATATTCTTGGGTTCCCAAGTATTTTCGATGTTGCTGATGGGGCTAAGTCTTACGCAGCAGGGATTCGTGGAAACGCTCCGACGGGTGGACGTGCTTAAGCCGCTACCCTTCACCCCGACCAAGACGGTGTTTTACGAAATCGTCGGTAAATCGGTACTCAACCCGATTATCTCCGGGGTGATGAGCCTTGCCCTCATCCCGATTGCTCCGAACCTAGCGCCAGAAATACTGGCAAACTTCATTTTCTTACCGACGGTGTCCACGCTCGTCTCCAGCGCGACTTTTCTGGTTACGATTCTTTTCCCCGATATCGACGATCCCACCCAGCGCGGTTTCCGTAGCCTGATGAGCATGCTGGCAATCGTGATTACGGTCGCTCCCGGTCTCCTTTTGGCCGCCGGGATTCTTGCTCTTCACGGCAGTGTGTTCATTGCGGCGGTCATTGCGGGTCTGATCAATCTTGGGATTGCGATTGGCGTGGCGGCCATCGCGGGCGGTCTGTACGCCCACTACAATCCGAGTGAATAGTAAACTCTCCATCTCTTCGGGATCGGTAACGGGGAACCCGTAGTCAATCGCCGGGGTTAATTTCAGACAAATGGGCCGGGCACCTAGGATGGCAATGCGTTCCTCTACCAAAATCGCGATCGGATTCTTTGTAATCTCTTTCGGTGGCTATTTTGGCTATCAGATCATTTCCGACCAGATGATCATGGGCGAAAAATTTTCGGTACTCACGCCCGGCGATGTAAATATCATTGGGATTGATCCTGGCGCGGGATACAAGATTATCACCGCCAACTACATGGCGCAGTTGGTGGAGACCAAGGGCGGATTTGAAAACGGTTCCTCCGACGATGGCGGCGGGGCCGATTCGGGAAGTATCAAGAAGCGGGTCCCGGTTCGTGAAATGCTCCAGACGCTACAGGGAAATGGCAAGGCGCTGGGTCAGTTCGTGATGATCATGAACGACATGCGGGAGGACGACTCCTGGCCATCTATTCACGTGATTTGGAAGGCGGCGGATATCCAGAAGGCGATTGATGGCGACAAAGTACTTCGCCCGAAGCTGGAGCATGACCTCAACATGCACCTTGATGGCACGCCCCTACCCACCTTGAGCCTGGATGCCCTGGAAAGCGGCATTATCATCGAAACTCCGGTAACCGTGACCGTGAACCTGAAAGGACAACTCACGCCGGTAACCGGTCCGGTTCAAGAACCGTACTCTCCCCGCCTGATCAAGAAGGTGCGAGAACAGTACCAAACCAAATCGGAATTGACCGATGAAATGCAGGCGGGCTACTACAAGCAGGAAGCGACCAAACTGCTGACCGACCCGATTGCGATGAAAAATCGCGAGATCATCTCTGATACCCTCAAAGAACGCATCGCACCCAGCCTCGCGAAGGAACGAATCCAAACGCCCGAGAAGTTGCTGAAGAGCGCGACGATCGTGGTCAACAACTCTCTGATCACCGGGGCCCGGATGAGCAGCTACAAAGGGCAAGACAGCAAGATGTATTACGATCTGACGGTCGACTTCAACGACGAGGGGCGCCGACGCCTATGGCAGTATTCTAAGAAGCGGGTGGGAACCCAAGTTTTGCTGACGGCGGACGGAATTCCTATCACCCAGGCTCGAATCCTTCATGAACTTGCTCAATCTGAACTGACCATCAAACAGATGCAAGACTATAATCTAGTGAAGGATGCCACGGATCGCATTAATGGCACCACCAAGACCCTTAAATAATATGAAATTTTCTGCCTCACGATTTGGTAGGTTTGCGCCCGTCGCGGCCCTCGCCGCTGTCGGTGCGGTCACTGGATGCGGTGGCCCCAGTAAATACAAGCCAACAGTGGTTCCGCCTCCGGCACCCGTGACGATGGAAGAATTCACCGCGGCTTCGATTATCCCCGCGAAGACGGGTAGCACGTGGACCTACGACTTTGAGTCCATCACCCAAACTCGAGCCGGCTCAAACAAAGAGCAGGGCAAGATGCGCTTCTCGGTTGACGGAGTAAAAGACACCCCCAAGGGCCCGATCCTCCAAATGAGCATCAGTAAGAATGGTGAGACGATGGACCGGCAAGATTGGCAAACGAGCGACCGAGGGTTGTACCAACTCACCGCCGGCACGAATAATGCTCCGTTTACTCCCATCCAGCCGCTCCTGATGCTGCCGATCAAGAACAATATGAAGTTCTCCTGGAAGGGTAAAGGAATTTGCCCTGACGGAAATCCGGGCACGATGCGGGTGGATAGCGAAGTGCGCGGGGTAGAAACCATCGATACTGCCACCGGAAAAGAGTCCGCACTGGCTGTGGAAACCAATACTCAGTTTAAGTCAACCAAAATGACAGCCCTGTTAGCCGTCACCACTTGGTACAAGCCGAACGTGGGAATTGTGCGTCTTAAGCAGGCGCTCCAAGCTCCCGGCGGAGCGGTCGTTACCACCCTCAAGCTTGTCTCCGGTTCAAAATGAAAGTCGTTACAAAATTTCTCATCGCTTCGGTCGGCCTGATTGCTCTCGTCGGTTGCGGATCGTCAACCAAGGCAGTCGGCGGAAATTCTTCGGCCGCGGATTCCGCCGGGACAACTTTGCCCGAGAACCTGAAGTCGGAAGGTTTTTCATACTACGGTTTGAACTACGACAAGCCGATGAACATGGAGGTGCAAGCTTCCACGAACACGGCTATCCAGACCGGAACCCAGACCACCAAGCTGAAAGAGATTAAAGACGGGAAGGCGATCTACACGATCGAACGCACCGGTAATCTCGGCGAGTTACTTGGAAATATGGAAGTAAGCCTGGAAGCGGAT
>CANFJD010000237.1 GCA_947447315.1 Fimbriimonadaceae bacterium | reverse complement strand
GGTTTCGCTCGGTCCCTTCCATGAACTCGCCCTTCATGCTGTCGAGGGCTTTCGCGTCCTTCTTACCCATTGCCCGACGAAGCACGTCGGCCTTGCCGAGAGTAAATCCGGCCAGCGCCTGCACCAGTTGCATAACCTGGTCTTGGTAAACGATGACGCCGTACGTTTCGGAAAGAATCGTCTCCATCCGATGGTCCAGGTACTGCGGCTTCAAGCGACCAAACTTGGTATCGATAAAGCGCGGAATGTGCTCCATCGGTCCCGGTCGGTAAAGTGCCACCATTGCCGCCAATTCTCGGATGCTTGCGGGCTTGAGTTGGAGTACCCACCGCGTCATGCCGCCGCCTTCTAACTGGAACACGCCCGCCGTCTCGCCGCGAGCCAGCATTTCGTAAGTCTTCGCGTCACCATCCTCAATGGCCTGCACGTTCAGGTCAATTCCGCGGGTCTGCTTAATGTTCTCCACCGCTCGCGCCAAGACTGTGAGGTTAGAGAGCCCCAAGAAGTCCATCTTGAGCATCCCGAGCTTCTCCAGAATGCCCATTTCGAACGCGGTCACGGGCTGCCCATCATTGCCACGGTACAGCGGGATGTAGTCCACCAGCGGCTCACTCGACATCACCACACCGGCCGCATGAACCCCCGAGTTTCTGGCCAACCCCTCTACCGTCTTCGCTGTCGCAAAAAGGTTCTGGTGACGGCTATCACCTTCCACCATGTTCCGGAAGTCGGGAATCTCCGCGTATGCCCGCTCCAAATTCCAACCCGGCAGTTGCGGAATCGTTTTGCACATCAAGTCGGTTTCCGACGGGGCAAAGCCCAGCACCCGACCGCAGTCCTTCAGCGCTGCCTTGGCTCCCAACGTTCCAAACGTGACAATCTGCGCAACTCGATCCTTGCCGTACTTCTCCTGAACGTACTGGATGACTTCGTCCCGCCGGGCATCCTCAAAGTCCATATCCACGTCCGGCATGGAGATTCGTTCGGGATTCAAAAACCGCTCAAACGTCAATCCATAGTCAACAGGATCGACGTCTGTGATACCAATCGCGTAGGAAACTAAAGATCCTGCCGCCGACCCGCGAACTCCAAAGTAAATGCCTTTATCGCGGCTGTACTGGGCAAATTCCTTCACCAGCAAGAAGTAATCGCCGTACTTCGTGGATTCAATAATTCCAAGTTCGTAGTCAAGCCGCGAGAGCTTCTGCTCGGCATCTTTGCAGCGGCGGGCCAACCCTTCCCTCGCCAAATTTGCCAGATGAACAAAGGAATCAACGCCTTCGGGAACTTCCGGCTTCGGCATCGGAGCCCGAGTTTTTTCCAATTCGACGTTGCACATCTCGGCAATGCGCATCGTGTTTTCCAGGGCCTCTGGGTATTCCTTAAAGAGTTCGCCCATCTCTGTCTTCGACTTTAGATAGAACTCATCCGTCGGAAACTTGAAACGCTTCGGATCCTCCAGATTTCGGCCAGTTTGTATACATAGCAGAACATCATGGGGCTGGGCATCCCCTCGACACGTGTAGTGGGCATCATTGGTGGCCACCAGCGGCAGCTTCAGCCGACTCGCAATCTTCAGCAACCCTTCCTGAACCTGAAACTGCTCCGGAATCCGGTGGTCTTGGAGTTCAATGAAGAAGTTGCCTTCCCCGAACATCTCCCGGTACATCGCCGCGCAACGCTCCGCGGCCTCATAGTTATTGTTAAGGAGGAACTGACAAATCTCGCTGCCCAGACAAGCACTCGTCGCAATGATGCCCTTGCTGTGTTCGGCCAGGATTTTATGATCCACCCGGGGCTTGTAGTAATAGCCTTCCAGAGCGGCAATCGTGGAGAGTTTGCAAAGGTTTCGGTAGCCCTCCAGATCTTTTGCCAGCATCAAAAGGTGGTAAGCGTTTTTCTCGCCATCCCCTTTCTTTTCGTGGATCCCTTGGGGTGCTACGTAGCTTTCCACTCCAATAATCGGCTTGATGCCCGCCTTCTTGGCTTCCCAGTAGAACTCCATGACACCGAACATGACGCCGTGGTCGGTGATGGCCAAGGCCGACATGTCCATCTCCTTCGCCCGACCGATCATATCGGGGATTCGATTGGCACCGTCAAGCAGCGAGTACTCGGTGTGGTTATGGACGTGACAGAAGGTTTTACACATCCGGGGTAGTTAATTGTGACGGGTCAGAGGGGCTATTCGCCGCCAATATCTTCCACCCAGGCCCGTAAAATTTCGGCGGCACTCCACCCCTGCCACGGACATCCCCCCGGTCGCTGCGGCATCTCTGCGTCATAAACCTCCGCCACTCCGCCCAGACCATATTCCTTCAACATCTCTTTCACCGGTCGCAGCGAGTTTCGCGCCGCCGCCGTATCCCCCGTAAACTTCACCAATGCCGTTGCGTAAGAACCCAGCAACCACGGCCAAACGGTCCCCTGGTGGTAAGCCGCATCCCGTTGGGCCATATCACCTTCAAATCTTCCCTGGTACCGAGGATCACTCGGAGCCAAGGTGCGGAGTCCACGCGGAGTCAGTAGCTCCTGGCTTACTCGTTCAAGGGCTGGCCGGGCATGCTCTGGCTGGCAAGGTGAGAATGGAAGGGCCATCGCCAACACCTGATTGGGCCGCAAGCTCGCGTCGTCAGGGTCCACCGTGTCCAGGTAATAACCGGATCGGGCGTGCCAGAACTTCCGCGTAAACGATTCGGTTGCGTAATCGGCGGCTTTGTCGAAGACTTCCGGGGCAAACCCATCCACCTGCGCCGACAGCCAACCCATGATGCGGAGCGCATTGATCCACAACCCATTAATTTCCACTGGCTTGCCGTATCGAGGCGTCACCACCCAGTCGCCAATCTTCGCGTCCATCCAGGTGAGCTGGACGCCTTCCACACCTTGGGTCAACAACCCATCTGCCGCATTGACATGGATGCCAAAACGCGTACCCTTCTGGTGGTGCCTGTAGATCTGGTGGAAATAGCCCATCATCTCTGTCGCAAAGTCGGCATCCCATTCCTTGAGAAGGGTTTTGTAAACCGCATTTACAAACCAAAGCGTCCCGTCTACCGTGTGATATTCAGGTTCTTCACCAGACTCCACAAACCGATTCGGTATCAGTCCGTCCCGCATTTGGTTCGCGAATGCTCTCAAAATCGACCGTGCCTCGGCATATCGACCGGGAACCAATAGTGCCCCGGGTAAGGAAATCATCGTATCTCGACCCCAGTCTGTGAACCATGGGTAGCCCGCCAAGATTGTTGGGCGAGGCGCGCCCGTAATCACATTCTTTGCCACAGCTTCCGTGAGCGCCAGCCGAATATTGGCCAAAGACTTACGAACCGGTATATCGGTGCTGTCAGCCATAGGGCCGGCGGAGATCGTTTCGGATGTTCCGACGGCGCATGTAATTGATTCTCCTACTGGGATCACGGCTCGTAGCAGGCATGCACAAAACGCATCTTCGCGATCTTCCAACCCACGTTCTCGCTCTCGATAATGCTCAAATCGGAAGTACCACTGGTCTAGTGGTTCTCGAACAAATCCTTCGTGATGAATAACCGATTCGTGGGAACCGACGAGCACCGTTTGATCAGCCCCGTACCGCACGTCGCGAGGAAACTCTGGATTGCGATGAAAATCTTCGTGATGACTTCGATCAACCAGGATGGGACGCAAGAACACTTCCATTGGCACCGTTCCCAAATTGGTGAGAGTAAGAAATGACTGGTTTCCAATCTGAGATAGCCTAAGCGACTTTCGAAGGATCTGCTTGCCGAGTCGAAACGTCCAAGCCACCTCCTGAGGCGAGACCTCAAATCCAGCCAAAAGTTGATATCCAGTTGGGTGCACCACGCCCGGATACTCATTCGTACTGAGAGCGTAATTTCTCCCTTCGGTACGTACCTCCAACTCGACAGACTTCCAAAGTAACGTTCGCTCGGTGGGAGGATCAATGGCCGCGATCAGAAGTCCGTGGTACCTGCGTGCGCAGATACCAGCCACCGTGCCCATGGCATATCCCCCAAGGTTGTTTGTGAGAATCCATTCCCGAGATCGGGCCAGATCATAGTTTCGACACTCAAGCTCCGAAAGTGTGTAATTCATCGACGGGCGAAATGGTTTGTGGCGGATTAGTTCTTGGTAAACGGTACCGGTCGGGAAGGAGGACTATCGATCGGCACCGTCCGCTCGAATTTACTTCGCGTCAGTACATCTACAAACTGATCTACTCTGAGTTTAACGCCAAGCCGATATTCCCGCGGGACCTTTCTACTGAAGACAAACACTTCAAACGGTCCCATG
>CANFJD010000236.1 GCA_947447315.1 Fimbriimonadaceae bacterium | reverse complement strand
GGTGTATTGCCGCGGGTCGTTTAAATACAAAAGCGGACCTAAGAAGTCGTTCCAAACCCCGAGGAACTGGAACAAGGCGCACGTAGCCAAAGCACTCTTACTCAGTGGCAGCAAGACTCGTGAAAAGATCACAAACTCGGATGCACCATCAACCCGGGCAGATTCGGCCATCTCTTCCGGAAGCGTCTTGAAGAACTGGCTGAGCAAAAACACGTAGAATGCCGACCCAAAAAACGCGGGCACAATCAGCGGAAGAAACGTGCCGTACCACCCCAAAAACTTGAAAAGGGCGAACACCGGCACCATGGTCACCTGTCCGGGCAGGGCCATGGTCGCGATCATCAGGCTAAACCAGAATCCTTTCCCGCGAAAGGGAATCCGGGCAAAACCGTAGGCCACGATCGCGCTGGAACCGACCGCGCCAATGACGCTGATCAAGCACAACATCAGGGTGTTTTGCAGATAGACGTCAAACGGCACCGCCGTGAGGGCACTTGCGTAGTTTTCACCGTGGAACTGATGTGGCACCAAGTCCTTTAGGGAAATCGAGGTACCGCTGGACCCGGTGATTTCAGCGTTTGACTTAAGCGAAGTGGATAGCATCCACAACGCGGGCAAAATGGCCGGTATGCACAGGATCAGCAGACAGATATGAACCGTCCAACGCTGGGCCAGCGTTAGCGCAAACGGCGAGCGACTATTCGGCGTAGCCAAGCTTCCTCCTGCGACCCAATTCTTCGTTCACCTCGCGGGCCAGATCTTTCACCGCTTGGGAGGGAGTAATGACACCACGTAGGGCTAGGTCCTGCTTCTGATTGATCTTGTCCATCAAAAATTGCTGGATGATCACCGGTGGCGATGGATCAACATGCTCGCTCCCCATCATCGCCAGCATCGGTTTGTACTGCGGATACTTTTTCAAATAGTCCTGGTAAATCTTGGAGTTGGTGACCCGAGGATAAAGCGGTAACCATCCGCCCCAAGTGTAGAACTCGGCTGCTCTCTCGGGGTTGTCAATGCCAGACCAGAATTTGAGGAAGGCGGCTGCCCCCTTCGGGTTCTTGGCCCCGGTCGGGATGATCATAAAGTTTCCGCCGGTAGAGCCCGACAAAGGCACCCCGCCTTTGGGAGGTGGCATGGCAATCACGCGGTAAGGAAGGTTGGGCGCGTATTTACCAATTTGCTCGATACGCCACATCCCGTCCATCTGGATGGCTTGCGCCCCGCCAATAAAGCTCCACGCCGCGCCAAAATCGCTGCCGTAACCGCTCTGGAATCGGACTACCCGGTCGAAGCCCAGCCTCTTTCGACTATTGACCATGTATTCCAAAGCGCGGACATTTTCTGGTCGATCAAGGGTCAACTTTCCGGCTTTCCAGTCGTAAAAGCCGCCACCGAATGCCGGGGCAAGGGAAGTCCAGTTGGGAGACAACCATCCAATCCGCTTCAACTGCTTATCTTTGTCCCACACGTCGAGCTTCGGCGCGATGGCATCAATCTCCTCCAGCGTCTTAGGGAAGTGATCGGGATCAATTCCGGCTGCTCGGAAGAAATCAGGGCGATAGTAGATTCCCGAAATGTTAATGCCGGTCGTCACCCCGTAGAGCTTGCCCTTGTACATGCCGATCTTCTTGACCAGCGGATACGCCTCGCGATCGAACATCGCGTATTCCTCCGGCGACATAAGCGGTCTCAGGTCCTGAATCAGGCCGCTCTCGGCCCAAGTGGGAATGACCTGCTCCCATTGCGCCATCACATCGGGAGGATTGCCACCGGCTACCCCCATAAGAAACTTGGTCGAAGCGCCGCTGGGGATACTGAGTGAGACCAGTTCGTACTTGTCTTGACTTTGATTGAAGCGAAGCACGATCTTGTCGATGACATCTTTCCACTCCCCACTCCACATGTGCCAAAAGCGGACCTTCTTTCGGTTGGGATAGCTCTGCACCGGTGGTTTGGGTTTGAAAATGAATCCAATCAGGGCAATGGCGGCAACCGCCAGCAATCCGGATTTGATTCTAGATCGCTCAATTGCCATAGTTTCAACTGCCATAGTGCACCCACCGTTTTTGTGATCGGAAAAGCAAGCTAGTCACCACGGCGACAATTGCAAATAGAATCCAGGCCATCGCACTGGCATAGCCCATATCGCCGTATCTCCAAGCTCGATTGAAGAGGTAAAGCGCATAGAACTGGGTGGAATCTTCCGGACCGCCCTGCGTGAGGATGAATGCCTGGGTAAAGGTCTGAAAGGCGCCTATGCAGCCCATGACCACGTTAAAGAAGATCACCGGAGTCAGCAGCGGCAACGTGATGAGCCGCATCCGGCGATAGGGGGTCGCCCCGTCCAGAATTGCGGCTTCGTACAGATAAGTGGGGATGTCCTTCAAACCCGCCAGGTAGATCACCATGCTGCCGCCAACGCCCCACAAGGCCATGAAGACCAGCGTCCAAGGGGCCCAGTTCGGGTCGGCAAGCCAAGCCGGACCGATAATGCCGAATGACCGAAGTAGCCCGTTGATCAACCCGATCTGAGGGTTCAAGATCCAAAGGAAGATCATGGAAGTAGCGACCGTCGGAACAATGCTGGGAAGAAAGAAGATGGTGCGGTAGACCGCGATTCCCTTAATGTTCAGGTTCAAAAACAGGGCCAAGATCACGGCGATCACAACCCCAAGTGGAACCGCAACCAGCGCATAGCGAAACGTGACCCCCAGTGACTTCCAGAACAGGGGATCTTGCTGGAATAATGCTTCGTAATTTGCCGCGCCCACCCAGACCGGGGGAGTCACGACATTGTAGCGAGTGAAACTGAAATAAATGCTCGCGAGGAACGGGCCCGCCGTAAATAGTAGGAACCCGATGAGCCACGGGGCGATAAACGCATAACCCACCCAATCGCGTCGCTTCATTGCGGCCTTAGCATAACCAACTGAGCCGTATGAAAGTCACCGGAGGTGCCAGCGTCATACCTTTGCCGGCAATGACACCCATTTCCGACGATGAGATGCTCCGTGATGGAGATACCTCAGTTGGCCGCGAAATCACGGTGATTCCTAGAGCCAAGTTTGTAAAATCCCGCTTTCACACCGACTGCCAACGACATTATGGTTTCCTCAAGTCATACTCCAGAAGCCGTCTTCATTGCGATAAACAATCGGTCGGCGAGTTACCCAGGTCAGGTCCGCATTCGGGCTGCTGAGCCTCGTAGTTCCGATAGGTATAGTTCGCCTCGATGTTGCCGCTGTTTGCCGCCGCTGCTGTCCTATCACACGGGACTCCGGCGATTACATTCGATTCGCTGCTGAACGAGATGACGGACAGATCCAGCTTGGCCCGCTGGCCCGCACGTGAGTACGAGTCGCTGCAAGCAACCAGCTATAACCGAGAGTCCACCAATCGGGATTCAACCGGCTGGTTTGCCGACTCTGACGGCACTGGCTTCATTCGGAAGGAGGGCGATGAGTTCGTGCTCATGGAGCACAACGGGCCAGGAGTCATCACGAAGATTTGGACTCCGTTCTTCTACTACGACTTCAACGAGCGTAAAGGCCCGAATGTACGGATATATGTGGATGGCAGCAAGACGCCCGTCATTGATGAGTCGTTGATTGAACTCGTGTCCGGAAAGGGATCCATTGGTCCTCCGTGGGCGGCTTACAGTGCGCGAGCAGGCAACTTGATCATGCCGATTCCCTTCGGTAAAAGCATACGAGTAACGATGCCGAAGCCGCCGTTCTACTTCAGCGTGAACTACCGCGCCTATCCGAGAGACACTTCCGTTGAATCGTTCAACCACCAGACCGCTGATCGACAGCGCCATACCCTAGAGGCCGCGGCAAAGGCACTCGCTGCCGCCAAGGTGCCCACAAATTTCGCCGAGACGACTATTGCTGCTGGAGCCAGTCTCACGATCAAGCTGCCTCAGGGCGCAAGGGCCATCGATGAAGTCCAGGTGGCGATGCCGGAGGCATTGAGCAACCCGCAGTTGCTACGGTCCACGGTTTTGTCGGCTCGCTTTGATGACGAGGAGACGATTTGGTGTCCAGTCGGTGATTACTTCTGTTCCGCGGATGCGGTGCATCCGTTCCAAACATGGATGCGCTCGGTCGACGGCCGCGGCCGAATGAGCTCCCGTTGGGTCATGCCGTACCGATCTCGCGCAGAGATCAGCCTCACGAATTTATCTTCGAAACCGATCAAACTATCGTGCCGAGTGGTGACCAAAGACTGGACTTGGGACAACCGCTCTATGCACTTTCACACGTCGTGGCGGCCCGACGACATCGTCCCCGGCACTCCGT
>CANFJD010000235.1 GCA_947447315.1 Fimbriimonadaceae bacterium | reverse complement strand
TTCGACGCTCGCCGGCCGGCGATCGCTCTGAGCGCTCTTCTCGCTGGGATCGCCTACTTCCTTATTCCTTGGGCAAACTCATTTCCCACTTTTCTTGCCCTCGTTGCCATCGGTGCCAACGGCACCATGTATCTGAACGCGGCCGGTGCCGTCTTGGTGGGTCGGATGGTATCGGGCAAAGGAGGGGGAACGCTGTACGCCAATCTTCGTCTTTGGGGAACGGTCGGCTACATCTTGGTGACCCTTATCTCCGGACTCGCCACGAGTTTTGGAACACGGGTGGCACAAACGCGATCACAGCTCGACCCAATTTTTCACTTCGGCCCGTTCCTGTTTATCGGGATTGCCATTCTGGCTTGGTTCCTGCCTGATCGGCGAAATCACGCTCACGCCGAGAAGGGAGTGGCAGGGAAGATGCCACCAAATTTGGTGCGATTCCTTGCCAGCTACTTCCTTTGGGCGTTTGCGCTTTATGGCGCCACGGGCTACTTGAGCCTCTATATCCGCGGTCTCGGCGGTACACCCATATTCATCTCGGGAGCTTTTGCTGCCGGTGCGGTAGTCGAAGTTGGAATGATGCGCGTGATGGGGGCATGGTCCGACCGATATGGTCGTCGCCCCGCCCTCGCAATTACTTTTATACTGCTACCGATTCGGTTGATGCTCTATTCAATGGTGGTAGCTCCATGGCAGGTTGTCGGGGTGCAGGCACTCCACGGCATCAATTTCGGAATTATGGGCGTGGTGAGTATCGCGTTTGCCAACGACCTGGCGGCGGAAGGCGCCCAGGGAAGAGCCCAGGCTCAATTCGCGGCAACGATGGGGCTCGCTAGCGCCATCGCTCCTCTCTGCTTCGGCCTCATTTCCGATGCAATCGGGCTTCGGCCCATGTGGTTGGTCGCCGCCGGAGTCGCGGCCCTTGGCGCCGTCGGATTTCTTCTGACTGTCGAGGATTCTCATCGGGAATCGCACAGCCTCGCCGACCACGGCCCCCGCTGGCTAGCCCCCGTCCTGCGTCTCCTAGACGCCCCGCCCGGCCGGTAGCCAGTCAACTCGGCAACCCGAAAAAAACGGAGCGCGTGCCTTTAGGCCGCATCTGGGCTCGGTGGCTTTAGCCCCGAGTCAATAAATCAACCGCCCGCCATACGCCCAAACCTACGGCACGTCAGCCCCATCCGACCCGCTAACTCAAGCGAAACTGAAACGACGACAACTTACAAGATTGCATGACGGTCCGCCCATCCCCATCAAACGGAATCAACGTCCGCACCTGCCGATTTTCGTCATTCACCATTGGCAAAGGGTCATCCGCCAGCTCCTGGGCCGTAAACCCCATCGGATACGCCGCCCCTAAATTGCTCCCTCTAACTGTGTACATAGCAATACCTACGCAAAAGGCACCAAATTCGGTCGGGCCCGCTCAAACAACTCCTCCACCGTAATACCATAAACTTCCGGCACCGCCTCTTCCACCGATGGCTCGCCAAACACGTTGATCTTTATCTCAGTCCACAACCCATTGTTGGTAAAGGCATTGAGGAAAGCCCGCAACCCATCCTCGCCCTTCTGCTCCAGCAAGAATTGCAGCAACAAGTGCGACTGCCGGTAAGCATCTACCACCCGTCGCATCGTATGCGGCTCCCGTCGGTCCACCTGAAAGCTGCGCTCAATCTCTAAAGAATCCATCCACGTGGTCGGCAACACCAGCGGCCGATTTTCCATCGCCATGGAAACTCCTTCTTCCACCCAGTGCGGCGCCCGGTTGCCGGTGAAGTTGATGGTGACAATGTGGGCAAACTCGTGGGCAGCCACGGCCCAGAGTTCATCTTTGTTTTGCGTCGCGTTCCAAGGAAGACAGATTTTGTCGTACGGGTATTTGTCCATTGCGTATCCATATCTGGCCTCGTGCCACGGAGTATCTGCCTCAACCGGCAGAATGGTGGCTAGGACGGGTATTTAAAATATCCAGCCGATGCGAGATGCGACTTCCTCGCAGGCGCGGAGGATAACTTCGCCGATAGCTTCGGGCTCAGGTATCTGTTCAGGAATGGTCTCGAGCCGCAGGTGCGGGCTCACCTCGAGAATTTGACCGTGTTCGCGGGCAATTCCTTCGCCCTCGATGAGGCGGAACCAATCCAGAGCCCAACCGGCGTTACCGGCGTTGATCTCCTGCGCGGCGGCCCACGCTGGCCCCATTTCATCGTTGTAGTAGGCGCGGATGATCTCTCGCCACGCTTCTGAATCGCTGACGACTCCGAAGCGGCCAGATTCCCAGCGGTTGGGACGGGAACGGGGAGTATTCATTTTGTGGAGCCTACCGAACGAGATTCGTACCGGAAGCGCTTATTCTGAGTTAACATTCAGGCTTATATGGCAAAGCCATCAACTCCCACGCTTATTCTTGGCGGATTGGTTCTCGGTGCCGTCGCGGGCGTGACTTCTCGCGCGGCGATGGGGCCGAAGAATCCTAGCCTTCAGTGGATTATCGACAACCTGGCGAAGCCCGGCGGCGATATCTTCCTCTATCTGCTTTTCATGACGGTGGTGCCGCTATTGTTTTCGGCGCTGGTGCTGGGGATCGGTGAACTGGGAGATGCCGTTAAGGTCGGGAAGATTGGGATGTATGCCTTGGCAATGACCGTGCTCTTTAGCGGTACGGCCGTGGTGATTGGACTGGCCGGGGTGAACCTGGTAAAGCCGGGGGAGAAGATCTCGAGTTCCCAGCAACAGGCGCTTAAGGCGGAGTATTTCGATGCCAAGAAGGCCAAAGAGATGGAGGAGAAGGCCGCCAAGAAGGCGGATGACCCACCGGTGCTGGGCTTTATTCCCCAGAATCCGGTGAAGGAAGCGGCGCGGGCGATGGAGGGCGGATTGCTGCCCCTGATGTTTTTTGCCCTTGTTTTCGGAATTGCTCTGGGGAGCATTGAATCGGAGCGTGCGGCCCCGGTACGGGCGATTTTGGACGGAACGTTTGCCGCCTGCCAGAAGATCATTGGGTACGCCATGAAGTACGGCCCGATTGGCGTTTTCTGTCTGGTTTTTCGGTCCACCGCCACTTTGGGACCGGAGGTTTTCATTCCATTATCCGCATATGTGGTGCTCGTTCTCGCCGCCCTGGCGATCCATATGTACGGTACGTATAGTCTGGCGCTTAAGTACATCGCCCGGCGATCTCCGGTCGAGTTTTTCCGTCAGATGAAGACCGTGATGCTGACGGCGTTTGCGACTTCTTCGAGCAATGCCACATTGCCGACGGCGTTGGATGCGGCCACCAAGGACGTTGGGCTGCCGCGGGATGTCAGTGCATTCGTGCTTACCGTGGGGGCAACGGCTAACCAGAACGGAACGGCGCTTTTTGAAGGCATCACAATTGTCTTTCTGGCCCAGCTGATGGGGGTTCCGTTGGATCTTGGGCAGCAGCTGACGGTGATGGGTCTTGCGATCGTGGCGGGAATTGGTACGGCGGGGATTCCCGGCGGAGCATGGCCCATGATCGCGACGGTACTAGCGATGTTCAAGGTTCCGCCAGAAAGCATTGGCATCGTCCTCGGTATTGATCGAATCCTTGACATGAGCCGCACGGTGTTAAACGTGACCGGCGATATGGCGATTGCGGCCTGCGTGACCCGCCTGAATGGGGAGCCGAGCGAAGTTCCGGTGGTTGACTAGCCGAGGCCGTCGAACCGTAATTGTTGACCAGACGGGGTGACCTCTCGGTTGCCCCGCAGGAACACGCCGTGGATTTCGCCATGCAGGGTTTCTCCTTCGTACGGAGTCCAGCCGCAGCGACTGTGGAGGTTTTTTGCCTCACAGACCAACGGACGGGCAGGGTCGAGCAGGACTAGGTCTGCATCGTAGCCGATGCGAATGTGGCCCTTTCCGGTAATTCCGTAGAGCTGGGCGGGCGTTTCGCAGGCCATTTTAACGACCGTTTCGAGACTCAGCCGACCCTGGGCTACGAAGGTGAGCAACACGGCGAGCATGGTCTCCACCCCGGGCATTCCGCTGGGGCTGGTCGGATAGGGAAGGGCCTTTTCCGATAGGAGGTGCGGGGCGTGATCGCTCCCGAAGACGTCGAAGACGCCGGCTTCTAAGGCTTGCCAGATCCGATTGCGATGATCTACGGATCGGATTGGCGGGTTCATCTGGGCGAGCGTTCCCAGCCGGTCGTACGCTTCCGGAGCGGCGAACCAGAGGTGCTGGGGCGTGACTTCGCAGGTGACGTCTTGGTGTCGCTTCGCTTCGGCGAGGATGGCGGGTTCGTCGCCGGTTGAGATATGCAGGATATGCACCGGACGGCTTGCATCTTTGGC
>CANFJD010000234.1 GCA_947447315.1 Fimbriimonadaceae bacterium | reverse complement strand
GGCGTACGCAACGTTCGACGGTCACCGCTCCGATGACTTCAATGCTTACCTCTACGTGACGGAAGATTTCGGGCAGACTTGGAAATCGCTGGCGGGCGGACTGCCGGCCGGAGATAGCCTGTACGTGGTGCGGGAGGGCGAGAAGAACCTTGACTTGCTTTACCTAGGTTCGGAATTATCTCTTCGCGTTTCACTGGATCGCGGCGCTTCCTGGACCCGATACCGGGCAAATGGGTGGCCGACGGTGGCCGTCCATGACTTGCTTGTGCATCCCCGCGAGTTGGATCTGGTCATTGGCACGCACGGACGGTCCCTGTACACGATTGATGTAAGCGGCTTGGAGCAGGCGACGGCGGCGGCGCGAACGGAAGACGTGGCACTGTTCCGTCCTCAGGACGTGTTGATGCTCGGTCGAGTGGTGGGCGGAAGCTGGGATGGCGACGGTGGATTTTCGACGCCGAACTCTCAACCTGGCACTCGCATCCAGTTCTGGTTGAAGCAGCCGGCGAAGGAGACGCCAAAGATCGTGATTTCCGACCCAAGCGGTAAGAGCAGTTCTAACGTGGTTGGGGTTACTAATTTTGCCGGCTTGAACGTGGTGACCTGGAACGGAAGGGTGGAAGGCGGTCTTCGGGCTGGCGACTACCGGATCACGCTGACCGTGGACGGAAAGGAATATATCCAGTCGGTCCATGTTGAGCCAGCGTATCTGGTGAAAGATTGACCTCGACGCTCCGGCACGAGGCTGGCCGTTAGATGTCCAGCTTCTTTGCCGAGCAACTAGAGAATTTGGGTTTGCCGAACAGCGAACCCATTCTCGCCCGATTTGCCGCGTTTCAGTCTCAGCTGTACTCCGCCAACGAAAGTCGGAATCTCACCCGAGTGCCGCCGGAAGATTGCCAAGTGCGCCACTTTTTAGATTCCCTGATCTTTCATGATCTGATCCCGTTTGGGTCGGAGGTGTTGGATGTGGGGACCGGGCCGGGTTTCCCCGCGTGGCCACTCGCGGCGGCGAGAGAAGACATCAACGTCACGGCAATCGATAGCAACGGAAAAATGTTGGGATTCCTCGCGACCCAAGAGCTCCCGAACTTGATCGTAAAGCAGATTCGGGCGGAGGAATGGCCGGCGCGGGAAGAGTTCGACTTCGTTACCGGGCGGGCGGTGGCTCCGCTCTCCATCCAGTTGGAAGTTTCGGCGCCGCTGGTGAAGGTCGGTGGTTTGTTGGTGCCGATGCGATCTTCACAGGAATCGGAGGATTTTGCTTCGGAGGAGTTTCGGACTCTAGGGATCAAACTTCGGGAAGTGGTGGAACGACCGCTTCCGGGAACGGACATTGTCCGACTCTTTCCGGTGTACGAGAAGACCAAAGCGACGCCGACGAAGTACCCCCGGCGTTGGGGCGATATTAAGAAGAAACCGCTCTAAAGCTTGCCGGTCAGCTTCAGCCAGCGGCGTTCGATGCTGCGCTGAAGACGGTGCCAACTCGGCATATAGCCGAACTTATGCTGGGTTTCATACTGCTCCAACTGCTCTAGCCACTTGAGCTGGCGCCAGTAGATCCGGAAGTTAATGTACCGAGACGCGTGGAAAATGAACGGCTCCACGAACTTGACCTCGAAAGTACGAGCTAGAAATCGGCACTCATTTTTTCGAACATCCATTCGCAGACGACCGATGAGGCCGGTCGCCGAGCTCTGGTAGTTCGACTCGTCGGGAAACACTTGCCCTTTACCGGTTTGGGCAATCGCGAGGGCGATGCAGGGCTCGTCGGGGACGAGGATATCGTCGCGGGAAAAGCCTAGTTCCTGGCAACGTCGACCGTAATCCCAAATGGTTTCGATAAACTCGGCGCATTCGGGAGTGCGTTCGTAGTAGATCATTCCGCCATTGAATTGGGGCAGAGCCGCTACATGGTGGCGGGCGCAGTGCTCGGCGATGTCGCCGTACCAGTCGCCGGTATTGACCCAGCGCCCCTGCACTCCCAAACCTTTGCCTTCGGCGGCCTCAAAGATTGGATCCAGCCGCTTGAACACCAGCATGTCGGCGTCTAGAAATAGGATCTGCTGGGAGTTGGTGAGTCGGAGCCCGCTTAGCTTTTCGAAAAAGACCCATTTGATCTCGCCGTCCCAGGGAATCACCAGATCAAAGGCAGGGCTCCAATCAAGTTCTGGGTGATCAGTGATTACAGCTCGAGGAGTGGTGTCTCCGATCAGTCGAAGTGAGCGGCCCAATCCCAGGGCCGCTTGACGATGCTTCTCCTTTCCTACCGCGATGGTGAGGACAAGCCGGCTGACCTTAGTGGGAGTGGACAAGCCCTCGCGCCGCTTCAACCACGGCTTCAGCCGTAATTCCCAGTTCCTTCATGACGGTGTCACCGGGGGCGGAAAGTCCAAACCGATCGATGCCGATGCAAACATCGGCATACCGAGGCCACGCAAGAGTCGAGCCTGCTTCGATCGAGACCGTCGGAACTTCTCCCAGTACGGAATCCTGATAGTCTTCGTCCTGCTGATCGAAAAGGTACCAACTCGGGAGACTCACCACACGAGCGGCAATACCCTCTTGGGCCAGAGTCTCTCGGGCAGCCACGCAGTGCTGCACTTCGCTACCGGTTCCGATGAGGGTGACGACGGCAGCTTCGTCTTCAATCAGCACGTAGCCTCCGCGGTCGGCAGGGTGGTTGCCGACGGAGCTGGGCGAGAGAGGCGGCAGGGCCTGGCGGCTGAGCGCCAGCAGAGTGGGCGTTTCGGTGGCGGTCAAGGCAACTTTCCAGCCCGCCGCCGTTTCGTTTCCATCGCACGGGCGGAACAGGTTAAAGTTCGGGATCGCTCGCAGGGAAGTGAGATGCTCGACCGGCTCGTGGGTGGGGCCGTCTTCGCCGACGCCTACGCTATCGTGGGTGAACACGAAAATGGATGGGCAGTGCATGAGGGCGCTCAGCCGGAGGGCCGGGCGGGCATAGTCGCTGAAAATAAGGAACGATGCCCCGTAGCCGCGGGTACCTCCGTGAAGGGTGATGCCATTGACCGCCGCAGCCATTGCGTGCTCGCGGACGCCGAAATTGATATTTTTTCCGCCGGGTTCTGTGGGCGAAAAGTCGGGAAAGGCCTTCTGATGGGTGAGGTTACTTTCCGTCAAGTCGGCCGAGCCGCCGATGAGTCCCGGGAAGGAACTGGCGACCGCTTGAATCACGGTTTCGGAAGCCTTTCGGGTTGCGACCTTATCGCTTATTATCGGCAGCAGGGTTTCCCAATTCGGTGCCTCGGCGCTCAACAGTCCTTCTAGCGCCGTTCCGGCAACTTCGAGCTTCCAGTTCGCATGATTCGCTTTGCCACGCGCGACGGCTTCGGAAAAAGCCTCGTAGGCGTCCGCAGGAGCATAGAACGGTTCATTCGGAAGACCGAGAGCAGCTTTCGTGGCGGCGAGCTCTTCGGCGCCGAACGGGTTACTGTGGGCTTTGTTGGTTCCGGCGAGTTTTGGCGAGCCAAAGCCAATAACCGTTTTGGCACAGATGAGTGACGGACGCGGGTCTGCCTTGGCGGCGACTATGGCAGCATCGACGGCGTCCAAGTCCATTCCATCAATGGTTTGAACGTGCCAGCCGAAAGCGGCGAATCTGTCCCCAACGTTTTCGGTGAACGAGATGGCCGTCGTGCCATCAATCGTGATGCCGTTGTCGTCATACAGCCAGATGAGCTTGCCGAGTTGCAGGTGACCCGCCAACGAGCCCGCTTCGGAAGAGATCCCTTCCATCAGGTCACCATCGCTGCAGAGCGCGTAGGTGTAGTGATCCACATGGCCGGGGTACTGGGCGGACAGGTACTTCTCGGCAATTGCAAACCCGACGGAGTGGGCGACACCTTGTCCAAGGGGACCGGTTGCCATTTCGACGCCGGGCGTATATACATTTTCTGGGTGACCAGGCGTGGCGCTATGTAGTTGGCGGAACTGCTTCAGCTGATCCATCGGTAAGTCATAGCCGGTGAGATGCAGGAGCGAGTACAGCAGCATCGAGCCATGACCGGCACTGAGGATAAAGCGGTCACGATCAAACCACTTGGGGTCGGTGGGATCGAACTTGAGGTGACGTGACCACAACACGTAGGCCATCGGAGCCGCCCCAAGGGGAAGTCCGGCGTGGCCACTCTTGGCCTTTTCGACGGCGTCGAGTGACAAACCGCGAATTACGTTAATAGCGAGAAAATCCTTATCGGAAAACACCGAACTCACAGGGAGATGCTACCCGTCAAAGGTGATAGGGGAAAAGGTGGCAACGGGGGAAGGTAGATTCTTCCTTGTGCCGCAACCGATACTGATGGGCCTTCGCACTTTACTTTTTACCGGCCTTACTCTTCATCTCGTCACGGTC
>CANFJD010000233.1 GCA_947447315.1 Fimbriimonadaceae bacterium | reverse complement strand
GCGCTTTCTGCCGAATTCGGGATCGAATTACCCAAGGGAGCGACCAACGTGATTGGGCCCGGCAAGCAGTTCGTACGCCAACACGGCCCGGAAGCGCTTCGCCAAGTAGCGAAAATGCACTTCCGGACCGCGGGTCAAGTTTTGGCCGGCTAAGCCTTACTTGGCCGGTGCGCCACCGGTAACGGCGACGCGCAGTTCGATCACGTCGCCCACCAAGCTGGTATCCGCCGGACCAATGCCGTAGTCCGATCGCTTGATCTTGAAGTCAGCGCGGATCTTGTACGTGTCCCCGGCAGCGCCGTGCAGCCGAATCTTCAGGCCGTCCGGTCGGTAGATCCCTTCTGCTTTAGCCGTCACGCTCTTGGTGACATCTTTGATGGTGAGGTCGCCCGTAGCGTCGGCGGTGTACGTACCTTCGCCGGTCTTCTTCACGTTCTCTACCTTCTTCAGCTCGAACTTAATGGTCGGATACTTCTCCGCGGCCATCCATCCGTCCGACTTCATGTGGCCGGTCATCGCTTCTACCGGCGCTCGTAACGAAGCGGTGGGGATGGTGAGCGTACCGGTGGCACTAGCGGGTTGCTCGGGGTCCAATACCAGCGTGCCATCGATCTTTTCGGCTACACCGGCAATCGGTTCTAGCGGCGAATCGATGAACCACTGAACGCTGTTAACGCCCTTCGGATCGTTGAAGCTGAACTCTTTCTTGAGCAAAACTCCCGTAGCGACAGAAACGGAAACGACGGCAAACGTGCCGGCGGCAACCAGTGATAAAGCGCGAACTCGCATGGTGCGAGTCTACGCCATCAGATGCCGAAATTTGGCAACCAGAATGTCATCGGGAAAACGATTCTGGAGGGCCGATAGCGCTTCTCCCTCGATATCTCGGTAAGGAAACGGCGGTTGGTAGCCAATCTCGTTAGCCCGGCGCAGCAAGTTCGGAATCTCCACTTCCATTCGCCCCGCCCGCAGAAATGCGTATGCCTGCAAATACAACAGCATCGGCGATTCCACGTGACGGAGGCTCTCGTTAATCCACCGCGTAGCCTGATCCGCCCGCCCCGTCTCCAACCATCGCGCCGCCACCTCCACCAAATGCTCGGGCCGACTCTGCATCGGTTTCACCAGCGGCGAAGGTTCGGGCCCCATTTCCGGAGACTGATTCAGAAAAGCTTCCGCTCGCAACAGCGGCTCCAATGGGGCCAAATAGTGCGCATTCGACAGCGCCGCTCCGTCTTCGCCCCCATCTCCCGCTCCGGCCAACCGTTCTCGAGCGGCCCGGCGCCACCATGCGAGTGGATTCTCGGCATTGCTACCCAAGGCGCGGTCTAGCCCGATGTCCACCTGGCCCCACAATTCGTGCCCCATGCCAAGGTCTGCCCATCGGATCGCCGCGACGTGCCCAAGTAACGGATCGTTTAAATAGATCGCCGGGTCCGCATTCTCTGGCCACGAACGGATCGCAGACCATTCCGCAACTGCCCTCTCAGTGGCGGGCGATAGCCACCATTGCCCCGTCCGATCCTGAATTGCTATATCGACCGATTCCGGCGGCAACTCACTTCGACTCAGAAACAGGGGTTGCGATGCAGATAGCGTGACCGACGCCTCGAAAGTTTGTCTCGGTCGCCCTTGGAGATCGGCCACCGTGGAGATTAACACGGTCACTTCGGCTTCCTCCACCGGTGCGGTGGGATAGATCGTCCAGCCCGCGTCGGCAAAGGCAACGATGGCCCCTGCGCCAGACCGGTAACTCTCCGCGTCAGGCGCAATGGGAGTCAGCCGGGCGGTGAGCGTCGCGGTTGCCTGGGGGCCCAATTCACCCGGATGAAGCCGGGAAACCGCCGTCCCATCTTGCACCTCCCATCCTTCGTCAATCGCCATACCCTTCGGAACCGACAGGGTTATCATCCGGGATGGGTGCGACAGCGACCGGTTTACCACTCGGATTTCGTACTCAATGACCGGCGAATCATCGCGTAGCCGCACCCATTGGTGCCAGCTCAGCTCGGTTCCTGCGGCCGTCTCGGCCAGGATGAATCCGGCGGCATCCTCTGCATCAAGCTGCGCCGCATCCACTGGACCAAGGGCGTTCCCTCGGGGAGCGCCCCCGATCTCCAAGGCTACGCCGCCGCGCAAACCATCTCCGCGCGCCGTCTGCGTTGCTCGCAAAGGTGATAATCGTTCTATCTGGGCGCGTTTGTCGAAGCATGAGACCATCCGCCCGCCCAGCGATGGCGCCCATTGCACTTTCAAAAAAGCATTCTCGAGGGTGAGAACCGATATTTCTCGACTCTCTGCCTGACCCATCACCCGCAACGATGGGTAGGGGTACGCCGTGCGATCGTGGTTATCCGCATCCGGCATTACGGCGTGAAAGGAGGGAATTACCAGCGATATTTGCTCAGTAAACCCACTCGCCTGCATCGCCAAAAGGGTACCTGCCGTATCATAAGAGGAATGAGCCCGGGCGCGACCTTTCTTCTGAAGTGGCTAGTGGTGCCGATTGCCGTGGCCGCCACCGGTTATTTCGTCGTTGGTCCTCGGGTGGGTGGACCAGTCGCGGAGCGGGCCGCCAAGAAAATCAAACGCTCGGGAATCGCTCAACACATCGCGCCCATCACGACGACTCAACCAACCGCGGGAGCCGGCGACGACGTGATTGCCGATCCCGACCCGGACGTCAAGCCTAACCGACAGGACGAACCGCGCTCCACATCGACTGCCGCCGGCCCGCAGGTTTCGGTAGCCGTAACCCCCGCGAATTCCTCGGGAAATGAACCTGGCCGCACCCTCGACACCCGCCCAGCGGCTGATTCAGAGGCTCCACCGAGGCGAAAACGTCGACATCGATCTGCTGCCCCCACGACGCCCGCCGCGCCGCCGCGTGAAAAATCAGCTGATCCCGGTCCGACGGAAGACCCGGCGGGAGTAGGCGCCGGGGTACCCTAGATGGTTCGTGAGTCGAAAGAAGACCCTACCCAAACCGGCTTGGTATAAGAACACCTATTTTTGGATCTCCTTGGTGCTCTTGTTGCTCGGTATTTGGGGCCTCCCCTTTATTGGCGGAGATAAGGTCATCCGAGATCCGGGTCAAAAGCACGAGAATAATCTCTATATTCTGTATCTGGTGGCATCGGCCGTGATGCTCCTCAATGGCGTTCTTAGCCATCGCCAAACGGTACAGCAATACGAGGAAGATCTGGTGCTCAAAGCCGAGACTGACGACGCAAAGTAAGAAACAATATGGTCACCTGTGCATGCGGAAAAACGATTAGCAACATTCCCAACTGGCTCAACAATGCCAAGGTGGATTTTGTTTGCAACAACTGCCCGAACCGAAACTTCAAGAACATCGCCATCATGAGCATGGAAATCGATCAGAAGTTAGCCGGTGCCGCTTCGGCCGCCACGCTGAAGGTTGAAGAAGAAGAGCTCGAAGACGAGGATTGACCTCGAACACCGCGCCAATCCGGCGCGGTAACCTCTCCGTATGATCATTACGATGGCGATGGGGGCATCGTCCAGCCAGATTGATGCCGTCGCCGATGCGATTCGCCAGAAAGGCTTCGATCCCCTCGTTTTGCCCGGCCAGGACCGCACCGCGATTGGCATCCCTGCTAGCCTAAATGCCGACCAGCGAGTGGATATTGAATCCATGGTCGCGAACATGGAAGGCGTGAGCAAGGTCACCCAGACTAGCCGCCCCTACAAACTTGCTTCGCGCGAAGCCCACCGAGAAAACACCATCGTCACGTTTGGCGATGTTCACGTGGGAGATGGCTCCTTCGTGGTGATGGCGGGGCCCTGCAGCATTGAATCCTACGATCAGTTTCTGGCCGCCGCCCAGATGGTGAAACTTGCCGGTGGAAACGTCCTTCGCGGCGGTGCTTTCAAACCCCGCACCAGCCCGTATGCCTTCCAAGGGTTGCACCTGGAAGGACTTAAGATCATGCGTGCCGTTGGTGAACAAGTGGGAATCACCACCATCACCGAAGTAATGAGTGGCGACATGGTGAGCACCGTGGCGGAATATGTTGACGTGCTGCAGATCGGCGCCCGCAGCATGCAAAACTTCCCGCTCCTTATTGAGGCTGGTAAGAGTGGCAAGCCGGTTTTCCTCAAGCGCGGCCCCAGTGCCACGATTGACGAGTTTCTACTCGCCGCTGAGTACGTCATGAGCCAGGGCAACCCCAACGTCATTCTCTGCGAGCGCGGCATCGTTGCCCTAGATAAGGCATACACCCGCAACACCTTGGATCTGGCCGCGGTGCCGGTATTGAAAGAGCCCTCCCACCTGCCCGTTATTGTCGATCCGAGTCATGGAACTGGTGTCGCGCGTTACGTCTCTCCCATGGCGAAGGCCGCTCTGGTGGCGGG
>CANFJD010000232.1 GCA_947447315.1 Fimbriimonadaceae bacterium | reverse complement strand
GGGAGCCATCGAAGTGGCCACCATCTCCGCTAACGATGTAGAACTCGGCGAACTGGTCGGCAAGCTCATCAGCCAGGTTGGCAAAGATGGCGTCGTCACCGTCGAAGAGTCCAAGTCCACCGAAACCACCACCGAAACCGTGGAAGGTCTTCAGTTCGACAAGGGCTTCATGAGCCCCTACTTCGTCACCGACGCCCAGCGCATGGAAGCCGTCTACGAAGATCCGTTCATTCTGTTCTTCGAGAAGAAAATCTCCAGCGTGCAGGACCTCGTTCCGTTGCTCGAAAAGGTCATCCGAATGGGCCGACCGTTCGTCATCATCGCCGAAGATCTCGAGAACGAAGCTCTGGCTACTCTGGTTCTCAACCGAATTCGCGGCAACCTCAACCTGGCCGCCGTGAAGGCTCCGGGCTTTGGCGACCGACGAAAGGCGATGCTGGAAGATATGGCCGTCCTCACCGGTGGCACCTTCATCAGCGAAGATCTCGGCATTAAGCTCGAGAACGTAACGCCGGATCAGCTCGGTAGCTGCCAGCGCATCGTTATCACCAAGGAAACCACCACCATCGTGGGCGGTAAGGGTGATAAGGGTGCCATCGAAGGCCGCGTCAAGCAGATCAAGGCCCAGGTCGAAACCACCGACAGCAACTACGACAAGGAGAAGCTGCAGGAGCGACTCGCTAAGCTCAGCGGCGGCGTTGCCGTCGTCAAGGTTGGCGCTGCCACCGAAACCGCCCTCAAGGAAAAGAAGGCCCGCATCGAAGACGCTCTCGCGTCCACCCGTGCTGCCCTCGAAGAAGGCATCGTCCCCGGCGGCGGCACCGCGCTGCTAAAGGCGGCCGTTGCCCTCGATAACCTCGCGGTAGAAGGCGACGAGCAAATCGGCGTCAACATCATCCGTAAGGCCATCGAAGCCCCCATCCGCACCATCGCCGAAAACGCGGGCGTGGAAGGCTCCGTGGTTGCCGCTCAGGTCAAGGCCACCGGCCTCGGCTTCAACGCCGCCACCCTTGAGTACGGCGATCTGCTGGCCCAGGGCGTCGTCGACCCGACCAAGGTCGTCCGCCAGTCGCTCGAGAACTCCAGCTCCATCGCTGGCTTGCTCTTGACCACCGAAGCCATCGTCGCCGAACTTCCGGAAAAGGAAGAAGAAAGCGCCGGCGGACATCACCACCACCACTAAGTAAGTAAGGTGATAAACAAAGTCCCTCGCCGATCATTCGGCGGGGGACTTTTCGTTTTTCTTGAGTAGCCCGCTCACGACGTGAGCGGCGTCAAATAGCCATCAAGCGCTACCTTTTGTGCGACCAATCCCCGAGGGGCTCGCATGGTGAAACCCTAAGGCTCACGCCTTGGTCCCGTAGGCGGCGGGTGGTTCCTCCCGCCGTGGGCCGAATGATTGCGAAAACCAAGGTCCCCGTGCTCCAACCCTTTGCAAACAGAATCAAGAGCCCGCTTAACCGAGTCGAAAATTTCGTCGACGACGATTCGCTTCGATCAACATCGCGATCATGGCAATCGTCGCGGCCACGACCAGCAGCATTTGCCCCACCGCGAATCCGTACGTCGCCAGGGCAACGTAGAACATCGCGAGTACTCCATACAGGGCAAAGCCAAACCGAGGACGTTTGTCCAAATAGTGTCTAAAGCTCTTGTTTCGATCGTTGTTGTTCACGGAAATATTCTATCTACCGGCAAAAGAACACCTTTGGCATCCGTTCTACCCGCTCCCGGTCCCCGGGACCAAATGCCCGCCGTCAAAGGATCAAGCCCCGCCGACAAAATTCCGCCAACGTCGAACCGTCTCGTACCCGTGCGCAATCGCCGCAATAATCGCGCCGACCCCCAAAAAGGCCATGCCAATCGTAAAACCGTAGATCGCCAAACCGACGTACATCAGTGTCAGCCCACCGAACACCCCGATCGCCAGCTTCGGCCGGTCGTTAAAGTACTGCTTCAGAGCCTCATTATCAGCGCCCGGATACACGCCTATATTCTATCGAATCGCCCTGCGGCTGACACGACTTTCGTCCGGTATCCCCGGCGATCGCAACCTTCGCAACCCTCAGTCTAATCAGCCAATCGTCCACAATATCCGCGTGGATCTCTACCGATTCTCTGACGCCGAAGCCCTTGCCCAACGCGTGGCCCGTGATCTCGCGGAACTTATCCGCGCCGTGACCGCCACCGGCAATCGATTCTCCGTCGCTCTCAGCGGTGGATCCACCCCCAAAAAACTCCACCAAATCCTCGTCGCCGACTACCGCAACGCCATCGACTGGAGCCAGATCGACTTCTACCTCGGCGACGACCGCTTCGTACCGCCTACCGACGACCGTAGCAACGAGCGCATGATCCGCGAAACCCTGCTCACGCCGCTGGAAATCCCCGAGAGCCAAATCCACTTTCCGTACGTCGACCTGCCCGTCGAAACCGCCGCCGCCAATTACGACGCCGTCCTTCCCGAAAAACTCGACCTCGTCCTTCTCGGCCTCGGCACCGACGGCCACACCCTCAGCCTCTTTCCCGGCGAACCCATCGTCACCGGCCAAAAAGCCGTCGCCGCTAAGGCCCCTGTCGTCGCCGCCGACCGCATCACCCTCACTGCCGAATACACCAACCAAGCCCAAACCGCCTGGTTCCTGGTCGCCGGTGCAGACAAACCGTCGGCCCTCAAAACCATGATGATGGGAGATTACGACCCGTCCCAAACCCCCAGCCAAGCGGTAGCCCGTGTCCACCCGAACTGCCGGGTCTACGCCGATGAAAACGCCCTTGCGTTCTAAAAGTTAGGGAAGTCCCCGACCGCGCGCCGAGATGTAAATTCGGTACCAGTCGTCCCGTTCCAGGTGGATTCCATCGGCTTTCGCCGCATCGGCAATATTCACCGGGTTAGCCGATCCCACAATCGGGATGATGCCGCTTGGGTGTCGCATCAACCACGCCAAAGACATCACCGTGCGTGAAACTCCGTACTTCGCCGCGTGAACGTCCAATACTTCCAAAATCTTCTCTCGCTTATCGCCTTCCGGAACCTTGCCGCCCGCTCCCAGCCAGCCGCCACCCAGCGGACTCCACGCCAGCGGCGTCACCTGCCGCGCCTGGCACTGGTCGGTCGTTCCATTGACAAATGGATCAAGGTAGCCAAGGTGCATCTCCAACTGGTTCACCACCAGCGGAAACGGCACGAACTGCGCCAAAAGGTCGTACTGGTTCGGGAAGAAGTTAGAAACCCCAAACCACTTCACCTTTCCTTGCCGGTGCAAAATCTCAAACGCCTCCGCCACCTCGGCCGGCTCCATCAAAACATCCGGTCGGTGCAATTGGTAAAGGTCAATTTGCTCCACCCCCAGCCGCTCCAGCGACTGATCCACTGACCACAAAATGTGCTCCTTCGAAAAATCGAACCGATGCGGCGATTTGTCATCTCCAAATCGAATGCCGCACTTGGTGGCCAGAATCGTCTGCCGACGCAGCTCGGGCGAATCCTTCAGCAGCCGACCGTGAATGCTCTCGCAACCACCCGCGCAATAGATATCCGCGTGGTCAAACAGCGTATATCCCGCTTCGTACGCCGCTAGTAGCGCCGCCCGGCCGTTCGCCTCGCGCTCCGGCGTAATCTCCTTCGGGTTCCAGGTGCCCGCAATGCGCATGCATCCGTAGGCGAGCCGAGATACGGTTAGGTCGCTTTTGCCCAATTGGACAGAGTTCATAAATCCTAGTTTGTCCGATCCACCGCCCGCCCCGTTGGCGGGGGGCTGGTTCCTGCCCGATGGGGGTCGAATAGTCGCGCCTCGAAAGGGTGGTTGCAAACCTCTGGGGGGCCGAAAGTGCTCTCAAAAATCGCAAAGTTGCGGGCCATCAAAAAGCCCGAATCCTAAATTACCGTAAATCTTCGAAGGTAATTTGGCCTACCGACCGTCCCTTTCACGCTCGAAACTCGTTTTGTTTGGGGATAAAGTGGGGAACAGTGTCATAATGCGCATTGTCGCTTCGGGAAACGAGAAAAGCTACGTGTTCAGAGATCTGCCTTGATGCTGGTTTTCGCAACGCGCCTTGATGAATTCGATAACCGGAATGAAGGACAACATATCTCATGAGCACAAAATCTCTCTACGTAGGAAACCTACCGTACTCGTTTACGGAACAGGACCTCATCGACGCGTTTTCTGAATTCAGCGCGTCCAACGCCCGTATCGTTCAAGGCCGCGGGTTTGGATTCGTTGACGTACCAGAAGATCTCAGCGAAGCTGCCGTACAGGCACGCGACGGAGCCCAGATCGGCGGACGAACCGTCAACGTAAACGAAGCTCGACCCCGCGGTGAAGGCGGCGGCGGCGGTGGCGGTCGCTCCTTCGGTGGCGGCGGCGGTGGCGGCAGCTACGGCGGCGGCGGCGG
>CANFJD010000231.1 GCA_947447315.1 Fimbriimonadaceae bacterium | reverse complement strand
CGGGGAGGGTCCATTCGGAAGTCCAGCGGATATGAATTTGCCCACTGCTGACGTGTACGGATCGGTCGAGCTTTATTCTCCGACGCACAGTTCAAAACTTGACAGCCCGTGCGGTCGCAATCAAAGTTGGACCCAAAACGACATCATCTACTTTAATTATATATATTATTTTAATGACACAACGAGTGTCATTAAAAACATTAACCGCTTTGAAGACAACCTCATCATGTTTTATGACCCTAACTGCGATGTGCCTGGGGTACCAATTTACAATCCTGCCTTTCGCCACTACATGATCGGAATTTTGTACTCCGGACAAGTCGTCCGTCAAAACAAGGTTGGCGATATCAGGGAGCCCGAATACTGGTCCACTCCTATCAGAAACTAATGAAAACTCTAACCCTCAGAATAGCTCTCGTCGCGGTTGCTGCTGGTTTTGGCATTTCCGCCTTCACTGCTGGCACATGCCCTAATCCGTTCCCCATTTGTTCAAGGTATCTGGTGAAAACTGGAACCACAGCCTGCTGTATTGAAACGGTATCGGGTTGCCAAAATGTGACCGCTGAACTTTGGCAATGCGTAGCCGGTGCCAATAACCGATATCGTTACATCAACTACGGGCCATTTGTCCCGGGAGGAGTTTGCGATCCACTCACGGGTTGCTAAGCGAGTAGGCATCACTGCCGGTGTTTTGCTTCTTGCGGGCACCGGCGGCATATTTTGGTGGAATAACCGGCCATCTTCGCCATCCTTTTTGGCGGTAGACACACTTTCTAAACTACTTGCGGGAGACAGTGAGGCAGTATCGTGGAGAATTCCGAAAGAGGAACTTAGTGCCTACGGTATCCAACGCGACGAATCTTTGAAAGTACTAAATGACTACATAAATCCTCGGCTCAGAGATCTTCGCCGAGATGGAAACATTGTGTTAACCGAAAACGAGGCTACTGGCTCCGCTAGTGCGGGCCAGCGACTGGTGTCTTCAAGTGGAGACTCACTCTATATATCTGTGTCTGCCGATCTTTCTCCAAATGGGCCAAATTTGACGCCATTTTTTAGTCAAGCATTATTCACGGCTGTCCTTGCCCCGCATATAAAGCCAGGCCAAGCGAGAGCAGACCGCTTTATCACGGCGGTGCAAGCAGAGCGAAGTACATTGGAAAGTTATGGCATCAAAGGTTTGCTGGCGGGCGAAATATTCAAGTCCTGGGACGAGATGATTGAGCAATGGGAGATGGTAAAGCGCAGAGATGCAAGTCGTTAATTCTCTAGATTGATCAACTTCCGGCACAATGGTGGGGTGCGAATTCTGGGGATTGACCCCGGCCTCGAGCGGGTGGGGTTTGGGGTGGTGGACCGGAATGGGTCCCAGCTGAAGTCCATCACCTACGGCCTGATCCAGACGCCGAAGGGCAATCTCAACGACCGGTTGCGCCAGATCCACGATGAGGTGCGGCAGTTGATGCAGACTCACCGGCCCGATGCGCTGGCCACGGAGAGGCTACTTTTCACGGTGAACAAGACCACCGCGATGGACGTGGCCCGCAGCCTAGGCTGTATTCAACTGGCCGCAAGTTTTGAGCAAATCCCGTGGTGCGAATACTCGCCCCCGGAAATCAAAAAAGCAGTAGTCGGCAACGGGTCGGCCGATAAGAAGCAGGTTCAGTTCATGGTCACCCGGCTATTGGGTCTGGCCGAGACCCCGAAACCCGACGATGTCGCCGACGCCCTCGCCATCGCCATCACCCACGCCTTCATCTCGCGAGTCAAGATTTAGCGATTAGCGAGCCTTAATCCAGTGTGAATCCCGCGTCGCGGGGATACGTGTAGCGTTCGACGGGGCCGCCGGATTCGTCGTAAAGGACGATTTCGCCGGAGCCTTCGGCTTGGGCCATGTCCTTCGCATGATCCTCAGCGGCGGCGCGGGATTCAAATGTCACCATGGTGTCGGGAGTCTCTTCTTCGTGGACCGACCAGATGCCATCGTCGGGAGTTACGTGCAAAACGTACGGAAATTTACTCATGGACTTATGACCGCCGGTCAAGATTTTCTGACGAATCTGATGAGCATTTTGGGTTTCGCCGCTATGATGGATGCATGATTGCAATGCTCGCGGCTATTTTGGTCGTCCACCAGGCCGTCCCCACCCCGCCATCCAAAACACTCACGCGGACCGACACCGTCACCGAGGTGAAACAACTGAAGGACAAGTGGGCGGTTTACCGATTCGAAAAATTAAAACTAGAAATTGAACTGCCGGGCAAGCCCGAAGCCGAAGAGTATGAGCCCGATGAAGTTGAAGCCCTGGATGGCGTGGTGGTGGATTACAACTCGGAGACGGAATACGAAAATGTAAATATTTGGGTTCGAGACATTCCCGCCGCCGAGAACGCCACGCCTAAGCACGTGTTCGAAGACTTCGCCGATATGATCACGGACGATTATGAGGAGACGGAGATTACGAGCGAGAAATGCGAACCGTTCCTCGGGTTCGAAACCCGACTCTGGAAGTCGCGGGATGACGACAGCGTGGATGGCGAAGACCAGCAACGGTACTGGCGCATGGTGGCCATCGACGGTCGCCGCGAATACGCGATCACCGTCAACGGCCATATCGACAACGAGGATGTGGAACCGATGCTAAAACGGGTCTTAGCCAGTGCCAAAAAGGCGGTGGCCGATAAGCAATTCAGTCGGCTTACTCGTTCCCCCAATCGTTTACCAGCCACCAGTTCCCTTGGTCGTGCGGCACGAACTTGGGGTGGGTTAGGGTCTCAAATGAAGGTAAGTAGCCCAAGCTTCCGTCGCCGTACTGATTGATTCGGCGCATCACCCGCTCGGTGTGTTCCCGCGCGATGCGGCTTCGCTCAATATCTGCTAGCGAGCCGCCGAACCGAAAATGATTCGCCTTCGCGATCTTTTCCAAGTTTTCAAATATTTGACGGCAAACGGCGAGTTCGGTAGTTGCCCGGCCAGGGTGACCGGCGGCATACGCCTGGCGAGCGGCTTCGGTAAATCGGACAAATTCAATTGCCATCTTGCCAAACTCCGACACTCCGCGATAGGCCGAATCCGGCGCAAAGTAAATTGCCCGATCCAGAATGTCGAACGCTCGATCGCCAGGCTCGCCCAGCAATCCATCGCGATCACGAACCCAGAGTAAGAACGGATTGCTGTACATGAGCAATCGCGATTTCAATTGGCTACGATGGCCAGAATAACCAAAGATGCCGCCCGCGGTTTGGAGTTCAATCCCCATCATCCGGGCCCACTCCTTGCCGTTTTCACCGAGCCGGAGGTAGGACTTCAAGAAGTACGTCGATTCCGTTTCGCGGGCGTAAGTCGGTTCGGCGGCATCCCCTCCGAGTCCAGTGGTGGGCCAAGTTTCGGTGATCGGATCGGGCATCACGGGTGGAACGTCATTCAAAATCTGCCCCGCCCCTTCGATAGCGGGAAGCAACGTCTCGTAGTTGCCAAACATTCCCATCTCCCAGGTGGTCACGCACACTCCCAGATCGCCATGCCTCTTCGCGGCGTAGGCGTTTTCTGCCACATTACGCTCGCTCTGCGCCAGGTGACACCAGGTCGCCGAGTAGCACTGGATGCTGGGGCACAACACCACGGGACAGCCCGCATCTCGAAAACGCTGGGCGGTGAACTCGGCGGTGCGGAAGTATTGCCAGTCGAAAATGACCGTGCTTTTGGGGAGGTGCTCTAGCGCCGAGGGATGGTCATAAATCATGTCACCCCAGATGGCTGGTTGCCGGCCCGCTTTCAGCACGCGCTCCGCCAGCGGACCAAAATGCCTTCCGTAGAGTTCCGCTTTTCCGTCGGCGGCTCCCGCGGCTTCGTACTCTTTTACCTTGGCTTCGGAGCGCGGACCCTTCCCCAGCTGGAACGTTTCGTCCCCGCCTATATGGATCATTTCGGACGAGAAAATGGCAATGGTGTCATCCACCATTTGCTCGCAGAGGCGCATAAAATCAGGATCGGTGGGCTCTCCCTGCATGCCCTTGAATCGCTCATTTGCGTACCGCGCGCCGGGTTCGGAGTAGATCAAACCCTCTACGTGACCCAAAACATTTATGAAGGGCACCAATTGCAGCGTGGGGTATTCGCGCTGCAAATGTTGGACCATCGCCGGCGTCACGCACTCCTTACCCGCCGCCCAGGGCAGACTGGGGAAGGCAAACCGATGCTCAAGGTACAGGCCCAGCGCGTTGTATCCGGCGTCCAAGCTCAGGCGACACAACCGATCCAGCACTTCCAACGTCGGCGTCTGCTCGCGCGCCAGATCGTACATCCACATCCGTAACTTCACGTCCCGAGAGTACCGGGCGAAGTCGATGCAGTTAGGCGAGTTCGAGCGCGACTTCCGAGCAGAAGTGCCGCCCGGCTTCGGTCAACTGTAGGCGATCTGCTACCGTTATCCAACCTCGCTCCCGCATCCGAGCGAGCCCACT
>CANFJD010000230.1 GCA_947447315.1 Fimbriimonadaceae bacterium | reverse complement strand
TGGCGTCGGACGCAGCGCTCCCGGCAGGGGTGGTCGCACAGGCGACGGTAGCGGGGGCCGAATTGGCAGGGGAGGACGAATAGGCAAAGGTGGACGTATCGGAAAAGGTTGCGGCGGTGCCACCTGTAGTCCTGACGGATCAGTGTAGGAGACGGGATTGTTAAGGGAATATTCGTAAGGATGCTCACCACCCATCCACTCGGCTTCGCGAACGCGTGTTAAGAACCTGGCTGTGCCAGCCATATAAAATCGACGGGCTTGGCCGGGAAGATTTGGTATGTCGTTAGCCGGGCGTTTATTCATTTGTTGTTCTCGATTCTGATGGTTAATTTCGTTGATTCGTTGGAAATTTGCAGGACCGTTCCAAGATCTCGCATGTTCCAGCGGCCACGGTCCTCGTAACGTGCCATCCGGTATTTTGAAAGATAGGAGATGAGTGTCAGTGATGGACCAAGTGCAGGCATCGGGAATGTTTTCCCTCGCCATAATCCGCCCGATTTCGCACTTCATCAGCGGCGATGCGCCCTCAAACCAGTCCGGATACTTATCAAATTCCGGCTTAGGCAGTGGCGGGACAACCAACTCCTGTTCTAAATCTATCCCGTCGCCCGTATAGGCAAACGAAATCTTCAAGCACTCGTCGATGGAAGCCCTAATCTGCTCTTTTGATTCGTAGCCGTTCCGGAGAACCGTTTCGGCAAATCCCGTTGCTAACCTTGCCATCTCTGGGTCAACCCGGGTGACTTTCTCTAGGGTGTCGTCCAGTTGGGTGAGGGCGTTGGTCCCCGTCCTCCGCTGCTCAAGAATTTGGGCGGCCAGGACGAGTGCCATAAATACCCCTTCGCGCTTACCTTCGGGACGGTAACCCGCACCTATCGCCCGTCCCAGGGACGCTATACTTGCCGCCTGATCTTCTTGTACAACGCTAACGTCAAAACCCTTATCCGAGATAATTTGGTTTACTCTAAGGTCAGTAACGAAAGACTGGATAAAGCTGACCTGATTAAGCCTAGCGGCGTCGCTTACATCTTTCATCACGCGCTCATCTTCCGCCAGATCCACATACTGCACCCACAAGTGTCCAATTTCGTGCGCGAAGTGCGTTTCGTGGATATGTGCGGCGTCGATGAAAAGCAAGTTGGCTCCTTCATTTCCCACCGTGTCAATCCAATGTCCTTCGGGCACTCCACTTTTACGCCGGAGGTGGGGCATCGTGTCTAGAACCAGCAGCGTCTTAACCGTGCAGCGATCGACGGTGGCAATAAACTGCGTCAACTTTTCACTCAGGTTCTGCGGAATGACGCTCGGAAAGAGATCAGCGTCGGTTGGTCCGTTCGTTCTCCAAGATTGAATCGTATTCGCCGTCGGTACATGGACGTGGCTTTCAACCACAAACTCCAGCCCGTAGCGATTTACTAGTCTTGATCCCACGGCGGGAAGACCGGTCCGAACCGCAGTACGGTTATTTCGCTCGCGCAGGGCGGACGCCGCAAGCACTAATTTCGGGTCATCGACCCGCAAATGTCGCTTAGGCTCTTCTACGACCGGAACCGAGAAGCCCCTTCGTACCCGGCGGAGGTTACTCGCCATCTTAGGCACATTGTATAGCAACTTTGCAAAGTCGCAATGAGCTTTTTGCCAAATTCGATGAAATTTTCCTTAAGGAAAGATCGTAATGGTGCCGCAGATGTAATCGCAGCAACCCTCGTCCTCCCTGGCTAGTGTAAGCACCCGTGTGCCCTTCTAGTTGACTAACCTTCATCGAGAAGGCGGTCGAGGAGTTCAGAACTTATTATCATGGTCCGCGCTGGAAGTGGTCGAAAGCCTAGAAATTCCTGTGAGTCCGCATTCGCAGCCTCTGGAGTTTGCAGACCTTGTCGCGCCCAATGCGAAATAACTTGACCGACGGTCTTTTGATCTCGCTTCGCGACATCCTTCGCCGCCAGCCAGACATCATCCGCAATTACAAGCGTGGCTCTCATACGGAAAATGTTACGCCATCAGTCGTTGTTTGGACGATCGCCAACCTGACGGGGCAATCCTTGTTTGCTCTCGCAATCGCTGGGACCAAAATCCCACTCAAAAATCCGACTTTCCTTCCCTGGCCCGGTATATATGAAGGACCACTCAATGAAGAATGTCCTGGGAATCTCCATTTTCATGCTTATTTCCGCCACCTCCTCGGTCGCTTTGGCCCAAAACGACAAAATGACCCCGATCCCGGTCCCGAACCAGCCCACGGCGATTACCCTGGGCACCGGGAAGCTGCCGGAATCCACCGCCGATGAGGCTTGGCACTCCCAGTACGGCAGCGTGTTTGCTCGCAATGTGAGCATCGCCACCCTCACTCCCTTTCTGCCAAGCAAGGCGAAGGCTACCGGCGCGGCCGTCATCGTCGCTCCCGGCGGCGGATTTCGCACCCTCTCGATGGAAAACGAGGGCTGGCAGGTAGCCAAAGCCCTCGCCGATAAGGGAGTCGCCGCTTTCGTGCTGAAGTACCGACTCAACCCCACCCCGCCCGATATGGCCGGGTTCGAGGAATCCATGCGCCAGATGTTTTCCGGCGCCGCCCGCCGCCCGCCAGCGACGAGCGACCCCAGCCAGGCGCTCGCCCCGCAAATTGCCGATGCCTCAGCCGCATTCGCCCTGATCCGCTCCCGGGCCAAAGAGTGGAACGTGGACCCCAACAAAGTGGGCATGATCGGCTTTTCCGCTGGTGCCATGCTCACCATGTCCACCACCTTGTACGGCAAGGACGTGAATCCGGCGTTCATCGGCAACATTTACGGCCCCTTGAGTGCAGTGACCGTCCCCGCCAACGCCCCGCCCCTCTTCATCGCCTTAGCCAGCGATGACCCATTCTTCGCCAACGCCGGTTTCGGGCTCATCGAAAGCTGGAAAACGGCTAAGCGTCCGGTGGAGTTTCACCTCTACGAACAGGGCGGCCACGGCTTTGGAATGTACCAAAAGGAAACCACCAGCACCGGCTGGTTCGAATCCTTCGTCGCCTGGCTCCGCATGCACAAATACGCACGCTAAGGATCTACTTTCCTGCAAGTAATAAACACATCCCCTCTTCGGAGGAGATGTTGCCTTAAACACGACCAACAATGCGCTTCGAAAAACAATTTCAAGGCGATCAACCTGTCAAAACTACCGTATCGTATTCAGTCCCCCGCTGAGTCAACAACACAAGTCCGGTTCTCGCTAAAATGAACCCATGCTATCCGCGGTTGCTTGTGCACTGATGCTCGGCGGTCCCCTTAAGGTGGAACTGAAAAATGACGGGGGCAAATACGCGCTCCGGGTAGACGGCAAGCCTTACTTCGTAAAAGGCGCCGGCTGCTCCGACAATACCGACGAGCAATACGCCCGCCTCAAAGCCGCCGGCGGCAACTCCGTCCGAACCTGGGGCACCGATAACCGCACCGAAGAACTCCTGGATCGGGCCCAGAAAAACGGCCTTACCGTCCAGCTCGGCTACTGGCTGGGCCACGTGGAGCACGGCTTCAAGTGGAACAACCAAGATTCGCTTAAGGATCAGCGCGGCGGCGTCCGCAACATGGTCCGGCTCTACAAAGAGCATCCCGCCGTCCTCACCTGGGCCCTCGGCAACGAAATGGAAGCCGGAAACAACACGCCCGAGCTGTGGCAAGAAGTAGAAGTCTTAGCCCAGATCGTCAAGAAAGAGGACCCGTACCACCGCCCCATCCTCACCGTAGTGGCCGAGATGGATCAGCAAAAGAGCGATTACATCCAGAAATACTGCCCCTCAGTAGACATAGTAGGGATCAACACCTACGGCGGCCTCCCTTCGCTCAAAGAGCGACTCACGAAGTTCGGCTTCAAAAAGCCCTACATCGTCACCGAGTTCGGCCCCGCCGGTCCCTGGGAAAGCGCCAAAACCCCCTGGGGCGCCGCGCTAGAAGTCACTAGCACCCAAAAAGCTGAAAACTACGCTAAAAACTACGAAAACCAAATCCTCGGGAACCCCACCTGCCTCGGCAGCTACGCCGTCATTTGGTGCAACAAACAGGAGGAAACCTCCACCTGGTTCGGCATGTGGCTCCCGACCGGCGAAAACACCGGCGCGGTAGACGTCATGACCAAATACTGGTCCGGTAACTGGCCCAAAAACCGCAGCCCCGCCATCACCAGCTTCAGCCTCTCGGCAAACTCGGTCACATCCGGCGGCAAACTCACCGCCTCCGTAACCGCCACCGACCCCGAAGGCGACGCCCTCAAGTTCGAGTGGCAAGTAGTGGGAGAATCAACCGATAAAAGAACCGGTGGCGAAGCCGAACGAGTCCCGCCCACCATCAACTCCTCCAACGGCGGCAGCTCCGACGAGTTCACCGCCCCCACCAAGCCCGGCCCCTACCGCATCTTCCTCATCGTCCGCGACGGAAAAGGCAACGCCGCCAGCGCCAACCTCCCGTTCTTGGTGAAGTAAAAGAAGCTATTCCGGCGGCTTAACCTGGCCGCCGAAAG
>CANFJD010000229.1 GCA_947447315.1 Fimbriimonadaceae bacterium | reverse complement strand
TCGCCATCCCCTGGATCGCCGCCACCAGCACCGTCCCCACAAATACCGCCCACACCGTCTCTCGTAACCGCACTAAAAGCGTGTCGGTCTTGGAAACCGGGATTGGCATCATATCCCGGACAACCGGAAGCAGTCGATGCCCATCACGAAGCATGAAAAACTGGGTGAGCAAGGCAATTACTGTCATCACCACTGCCACTCCCGCCCGCTGGGCAAACGCCGCCGCCGGTGCCCGCAAGCCAGCCACAATCTGCCCCTGATTCTCCGTCCAGTAGGCTTGAGCCGAGAAATCTGGGGAACCAAGCCTTGACGCTATCGGCCGGATCTGATGGTCCAACTGGCTGAGAAAAGACCGAATCACTCCCTGGTCAGAATCTCCCGCAGCTCCCGTCGCCAGCCCTTGCGTTTGCACAATCAACCCAAAACCTACTGCGGCCAGCGGCACCACCACAATCAGCACCGTGAACAGCACGGCCACCAAAGCCGCGGCGTTAGGGGCGATTTTATGTAACGGTCCCGCATCCAGCCGCCGCTTGGCCCGTTCAAAAACGGGATAAGTGAGCAATGACAGAACCGCCGCCCACAGCAACGCCGCCAAAAACGGAGCCACCATCAAAGCCCCCACCACCAACGCCCCGACAAGGATTAACAAAAAGCTGAAATCCCGAACAGGAAAACTCCGCCGCATGGGTAGTAGTTACGGCGAAGAAACGGTTTGGGATGCGTTCACGCAATAAACACTCCGTCAACCGAACGATTTGATCGCCGGTATAATAGTCAGGTCGGGGCTTGTAGCTCAGCGGTAGAGCAGCGGCCTTTTAAGCCGTTGGTCGTGGGTTCAAATCCCACCGAGCCCACCACTTTTCACCTGACAATTGCCTCCGTGACTAGCCCTGAATGGTCGCGCATTTTACCTCGTTCACAGGCCATTTTGCGACGTAGCGATCCGCGGCGCGAGACCGATAAACTCTCTTACCTGGCGGCATAGCACATTTGAAAACCCTGACAAGTTACTACGAAGTCCTCGGTGTGGGGCCGACGGCAGAACCAGAAACGCTCCGAAAAGCCTATCGGCGACTGGCTCAAAAACACCACCCCGACGTTAGCGAAGATCCCCGCGCCCACGAAAACATGGCGCGCATCAACGAAGCGTTCGAAACCCTCATCAACGCCGACCGACGCCAAGAATACGATGCCCAAATGGCGGGCGATCAGCCCGCGGAAGAAGACGTCGATCGGCGTCCCGTCCGTGTAAAACTCCTGCGTCGCCTTAGCGGTCACAAAACGCCAATCTACGCCGCCTCCTACGCCCCCGACTCTGGCATCCTCGTCACCGGTGGCTTCGATAACGAACTCATCTGGTGGGACGATACCGGCATGCCCATCCGCCGCACCCGCATCGATCAGGGAGCCGTCGCCACCCTGCGCGCGTTCTCGCTCGATCGTATCGCCGGAGCCGGCAGCGCCGAGAGCCAAGTCTGGTTCTTCCGCCTGGATGAAGACCACCTGGAGTCCTTCCGCACCTCCACCGAAGAGTGGGTCGGCACCGTCGCCATCTCGCCCGATGGCAGCCGCGTCGCCACCGGTAGCGTGCACAACACCGTCAGCGTCATCGAAACCGACACCAACGAGTGCCTGTTCCGCAACGCCCGCCACGATGGCAGCATCATGTCCACCGCCTGGAGCTGGGACGGACGCTACCTCGCCACCGGCGGCGCCGACGCCCGCGTCCGTATCTTTGATGGCCGCACCGGAGAAGAAGTCCGCGTCCTCAGCCGAATCCGCAGTGCCATCACCGCCCTCGCCTGGAGTGCTAACGGAAAGTTCCTCGCCGCCGCCGGCGTCGATCTCTCCATCCGCGTATTCGATACCGAAACCGGCGACCTTGTGAAGATGATGTTCGGCCACGTAAAAGTCGTCGAACAACTCGCCTTCCACCCGAACTCCTGGCTCTTCGCCTCCGCTTCCCGCGATGGTACCGTCGGCCTGTGGAATGCGGCCAAGGGTATCGGAAACGTCCGCATCGAAGCCAGTACTCGGCCCATCCAATCGGTCGCCTTCAGCTTCGACGGTACGCGATTGGCCGCCGCTGGTCAAGACAAACTCGTCCGCATCTGGGAAGTATCCGCCCGACCGGAGGCCTAAACCAATGGTCGGCATCATCATGGGTAGCAAGTCAGACCGCGATACCATGCGGCCCGCCGCCGAAATCTTGGATGAGCTCGGCATCCCCTACGAGTTCCGCGTGGTCTCCGCCCACCGAACGCCGGTCGCCATGGTCGAGTACGCCCAGTCCGCCCGCGAGCGCGGCATCTCCGTCATCATCGCCGGAGCGGGCGGCGCGGCTCACCTCCCCGGCATGGTCGCCTCGCTCACGACGCTGCCGGTAATTGGCGTTCCGGTGATGACAAAGACGCTCAGCGGCGTCGATTCTCTCTATAGCATCGTCCAGATGCCCCCCGGCATCCCCGTCGCCACCATGGCGATCGGCGGGGCGAAAAATGCGGGCTTACTCGCGGCCAGAATTTTAGCCGTGCAAAATCCCGAACTTGCTACGAAGCTCGATGCCTTTGCGGAGCAGCAAATCGCCTTGGTGGCCGAAATGAACGCCACGCTGAACGACTAACCGCCCGCTAATTTAGCCGCCGTCGCCTTCGAAACCGGTACTAACTCCCGCGTGAAGAACCCCGAATCCGTGCGATAAGCCACCTTCAAACCGTCCGGACTCACTTCAAAGTAACGCCAAATCCCCCGCGCCATCGAAACCCGTCGGGTCTCATCCAAAAAGTCCAGATCAAAATTCTTTTCCAGCCCGTCGGCAATCAGCTCTGGAGTGGGCATCGTGGATGGGGATACGCCGGGCTCGTCCGACCGTCGGGTGCGCCGGGTTTCGTAAACATCGGCTCGAAACAGTGGTGGATTCGGCCGAACCAATGTAGGCACCGGATCCTGATCGGTCAACTTTCGCGCCGTCCCCCGCGCAAAGTCGATCACAAACATGCCGCCCTCCGCCTCATCCGGTCGCGCCGCCCCCTCCTTAAATCGGTAAACCGCAAGCACTCCCTGGTTCCGCTGATCGATCCCGGAAAACTGCCCTCCGCGCCAACCCTCAATGCCCTCAATCGGTCGTATTCCCTCCGCGCTCACCTCCGTCACGATCAACTTGTCATCGGCGTCGGAATACGCCACAATCGCCCGGCGTTCGGTTGGGGAACTTAAGATTGCGGGCGAAATTGGACTGGGAACGAAGTTCCCGACCGACGTCGCGTTGGCTTTCCCAGTCGGTGCAAAGTACAGCCGCCATCCAATTTTGCCGTCGACAATTTCGGTGGTCGTGATGAGCAAATCCCCGGATGGCCCCACAAACTGGGCGGAATGAACATTCACTCCCTCCCGCTCGCGAAACACCTCGGTCGTATCGCCGGTCAGGGTATCCACCCGTACCAGACTGCTGCCGTATATCAAGTCCTGACCATCCCGCAGTTTGGCCCGTGTCGCCGGCACCTTAAACTGGTGCCCCAGTGCCTGCGCCGCCAAATACCGACTGTCCCGGCTCCACAAAATTCCAACTCCAACTTCTGCCACATAAACCGGCGGTGCCGGAACGTAGCTCACTCCGTTCGACACAAGATATTTAGAAAAAGTTGGGGCAATCAAACCGGGAATCATCACCAGCCAAGCAGAGATCATATTGCAATGTACTGCCGGTGCAACCCGATCGGTTCCCATGAAGAACCACTCAGAAATGCTTATGTAGGCCGCGCTCCGCGCCCCTATGGGGAAACCAGACAGTTGGCACGGGTACAACCCAATCCGTCGTTCGAACTTTCAACCTCTTCTCCGAAAGTTTGGCTCCCCGCTTCTAATCGATCCCCGTTATGATTGCCAACATTATTGCCCTCTTCGCGCTAAACACCGCGCCCCTTTCCGCTCAAAAACCAATCGTCATCCCCGGTGGCGCCGGTCACTTCGATTTCATGAACATCGATGCCAAAAATCACTTGGTGCTAGCCTGTCATCCCGGCAAATCTGCCCTTGCCGTGCTGGACATTACCACCGGAAAGACACGGGATATTTCAATCGGCACCGAAGTCAACGGCGTCTCTGTCGATTCAGCCAAGCATATGCTCTACGCCGCCGGCCCTGGTAACAAACTCGTCGCCATCAACTCCAAGACCATGGAAGTTACCGGCGCCCTCCCGCTCGATGGCCCCGGCGATTGCGTGCAGTTCGACCATAAGCGCGGCGTGGTTTATATCGATAACGACGATGGCACGCACCTCTGGATCGTCGACGCCAAAACCTTGAAACTCACCGGAACCGTAGCCATCAAGGAAGCTCCCGAGTACATGGAGCTCGACAACGGGAAGGGGCTGATTTTCCAAGCGATCAAGTCCACCAGCACCGTTCAGGTCATCGACTGCGATGCCAAAAAAGTCACCCGCGAGTACACCCTAGGCTTGCTCACCAGCCCCCACGGCTTAGTGCTAGACGATAAAGTTCGT